>DVJR01000114.1 GCA_018716575.1 Candidatus Scatomonas merdavium
CTATCATTCCATCGATTCCAACTTGCTGAAGCTGGACATCCTGGGACACGATGATCCGACCATGATCCGTATGCTGGAGGATCTGACGGGCACGGACGCCACGGAGGTGCCGCTGGATGAGCCGAAGGTTATGTCGCTGTTCAAAAGCACGGAAGCTCTGGGGATCCAGCCCTCCGACATTGGAGGATGTCCGCTGGGGTGTCTCGGGATTCCGGAATTCGGAACGGACTTCGTGATCCAGATGCTTCAGGATACGAAGCCCCAGAGCTTTTCAGACCTGATCCGTATTTCCGGCCTGTCTCACGGGACGGACGTATGGCTGGGCAACGCCCAGACCCTGATCGAGGAGGGAAAGGCTACGATTTCCACGGCCATCTGTACCCGCGACGATATCATGACGTATCTGATCCGCATGGGGCTGGAGAGTGAGCTGTCCTTTACGATCATGGAGAGCGTCCGGAAGGGCAAGGGCCTGAAGCCGGAATGGGAAAAGGAAATGACGGCCCACGGCGTGCCGGACTGGTATATCTGGTCCTGCAAGAAGATCAAATATATGTTTCCCAAGGCCCATGCGGCGGCCTACGTTATGATGGCGTACCGGATTGCCTGGTACAAAATCTATGAGCCGCTGGCCTACTACGCGGCCTATTTTTCCATCCGCGCCTCGTCTTTTTCCTATGAGCTGATGTGCATGGGACGGGAGCGGCTGGAGTATTACATGGAGGAATATCAGAAACGGTCCGATACCCTGTCACAGAAGGAGCAGGATACCTATAAGGATATGAAAATCGTGCAGGAAATGTACGCCAGGGGCTACGAATTTCTGCCGGTGGATCTCTACAAAGCCCAGGCGCACCGGTTCCAGATCCGGGACGGAAAGCTGATGCCGGCGCTGGATACCATAGAGGGCCTGGGGGATAAGGCGGCCGACGCCGTGGTGCTGGCTGCCCGGGACGGAAAATTCCTGTCCAGGGATGATTTCCGCAACCGGACGAAGGTCAGCAAATCGGTGATTGACCGGATGAGCGATCTGGGGATCTTCGGCGACCTGCCGGAATCCAATCAGATTTCCCTGTTTGATTTTCAGTCTTAGAAGAGCCGTGCCGCGTGCATGTGCTTTCTGCCGCCGCAGGCGGTACAGTTAAAGGAAACGGAGGTAAGGGAGCATGAAGGAACCATTGGAGCTGCGTTATCTGCAGAGGCTGGCGGAGCTGTATCCGACCATCGCCAAGGCATCCACGGAGATTATCAATCTACAGTCCATTCTGAATCTGCCCAAGGGGACAGAGCATTTTATTACGGATATTCACGGAGAGTATGAAGCCTTTTCCCATGTGCTGAAGAACGGCTCCGGCTCGGTGAAAAAAAAGATTGACGACGTGTTCGGCCATACCTTAAGCGCGGCGGACAAGAACGCGCTGGCAACGCTGATCTATTATCCCAAGGAAAAGATGGATCTGGTGGCCAAAAAAGAAAAGCACATGGACGACTGGTACAGGATCACTCTGTACCGTCTGATTGAGATCTGCAAAACCGTGGCCTCCAAATACACCCGGTCCAAGGTGCGAAAGGCTCTGCCCAAGGATTTCGCCTACGTGATCGAGGAGCTGATCACGGAAAAGTCCGAGGTGCTGGACAAGGAGGCCTATTATAACGCCATCGTGGATACGATCATCAATATCGGCCGGGCGGAAGAGTTTATCGTGGCTTTAAGCGAGCTGATTCAGCGGCTGGTGATCGACCATCTGCATATCCTGGGCGATATCTATGACCGGGGGCCCGGCCCGGACCGGATCATGGACAAGCTGATGACGTACCACACGCTGGACATCCAGTGGGGCAATCACGACGTGCTCTGGATGGGCGCCGCCGCCGGACAGCAGGCCTGCATCGCCACTGTGCTGCGGATCTGCGCCCGGTACGGCAATCTGGATATACTGGAGGACGGATACGGCATCAATATGCTGCCGCTGGCGACGCTGGCTCTGCAGGTGTACGGGGACGATCCCTGCACCCTGTTCAAGATCAAGGGCGAACCCGGCTATAATAAGACGGAGAACGCTCTGAACATGAAAATGCACAAGGCTATTTCCATTATTCAGTTCAAGCTGGAGGGACAGCTCATCGCCCGCCGGAAGAGCTTTGCCATGGAAAACCGCCGCCTGCTGGACAAGATTGATTATGAGAAGCATACCATCACTCTGGACGGCCAGGAGTATCCGCTGCTGGACAGCAATTTCCCGACCATCGACCCGAAAAATCCCTACAAGCTGACGGAGATGGAAAAGGATGTGATGGAGCGGCTTCAGGCGGCCTTCGAGCAGTGTGAAAAGCTCCAGCAGCATATGAATCTGCTGCTGAACAAAGGCAGTCTGTACAAGGTGTTCAACAACAATCTTCTGTATCACGGCTGCGTGCCCCTGGATGAGAACGGGAAATTCCTGAAGGTGAATATCTACGGCAAGAATTACTCCGGAAAGGCCCTGTACGACGTGTTGGAAACCTACGTCCGGAAGGCGTTTTTCGCCATTGATGATACAGAACGGGAAAAGGGAAAGGATATTCTCTGGTTTATCTGGAGCAGTCCCAGTTCGCCTCTGTTCGGCAAGGATAAGATGGCCACCTTTGAACGGTATTTCCTGGAGGACAAGGCTACGCATGCGGAAAAAAAGAACCCCTATTATTCCCGGCTGGATGATGAGAAGGTGATGAACCGGATTCTGAAGGAATTCGGGCTGGGATCAGACGGCCATATCGTCAACGGCCACGTTCCGGTGCTTCAGAGCTCCGGAGAGAGCCCGGTGAAATGCGGCGGGAAAGTGCTGGTCATTGACGGCGGATTTTCCAAGGCCTATCAGGCCAAAACCGGAATCGCCGGCTATACGCTGATCTACAATTCCTACGGCATGATGCTGGTGGCCCACAAGCCCTTTACCTCGGCGGAAGAAGCCATCGCCAACGAGACGGACATCCATTCGGAGCGGATTATGGTGGAGATGGCGCCCCATCGGATGCATGTGGGAGACACGGACAACGGCAGGGCCCTGAAGGAGAGAATCGAGGAGCTGACGGAGCTGCTTGCCGCGTACCGGAGCGGACTGATTATTGAGAAGCCGTAAGGGTTCCGGGCAGGAGGATGATGACATGGTTATTCGGCAGGAAACGCCTGAAGATTATGAAGAGGTATATCAGTTAATAAAAGACGCTTTTGCATCGGCGGAGCATGCGGACGGGAATGAGCAGGATCTGGTGGCTGCCTTACGCGGAAGCAGCGCTTTTATTCCGGAGCTGTCGCTGGCGGCGGAAAAAGACGGAAGGCTGGCAGGACACATTCTGTTTACCAGGGCTTCCGTGGGAGGCTGTACCGTGCTTGCGCTTGCGCCGCTGTCGGTCAGGCCGGAGTACCAGCGCCAGGGAATCGGAACGGCGCTGGTGCTGGAAGGCCACAGAATCGCCAGGAAACTGGGGTATCCATATTCTGTCGTGCTGGGAAGCGAACACTATTACCCGAGAGTCGGCTATGGGCCGGCAGAAAAGCTGGGAATCGTGGTTTCGGATGGAATTCCTTCTGAAAATTTCATGGCGCTGAAGCTGAGAGAAGATGCGGAGCCGCTGCAGGGCAGGATGGTGTACGCCAGGGAATTTGGAATGTAAAATTATCCCAGCAGCTCCCGGAAGGCTTCGATCAGCCGGTCGTTCTGCTCCGGCTTCATGAAACAGAACCGGAAGAAGCGGTTGTTCAGGAACGGGAAGGTGGAGCAGTTCCGGATCATCAGCCCTTTTCTGATGCAGTGGTCGAAGAGCTGGTCGGCGTCCACGTTTTCCTTTAGTATTTTTACCAGCATGAAGTTGGCGGTGGGGCGGTAGGCGGTGACGCTGTCCCAGGAATCCAGCAGTGAGAAAAGGCGGCTTCTTTCGCCGGAAATCAGAGACTGGGTTTCCCGGATGTATTCCTGATCCTGGAACATCAGCCGCCCGGCGATCTCGGCCAGGGAGCTGATGGACCAGGGATTCTGACGGGTATTGACGGAACGGATCAGATCCCGGTTGCCAGTGACGGCATAGCCCAGCCGCAGGCCGGGAGCCGCAAAAAACTTCGAGGTGCCCCGCAGGATGATCAGGTTCGTATAATAGTTTGTCAGAGGTACGGAAGAGACCTGATCCTCTTCCGCGGTAAATTCCACATATGTCTCATCCACCATGACGAAAATTCCGTACTGGAGGCAGGCGTCCAGAATGCGGCGCATCTCCCGCCGGGAAATGGAGGTGGAGGTGGGATTGTTGGGGTTGCAGAGCACCAGCAGATCCAGGCTGTCGTTCAGATGGGCGCACAGATCGGCCGTATCCAGTTGGAAATTCTGCTCCTCACGGAGGGGATAGTACAGGGTGCTGCCCCCTTCCAGGGAGATTTCCCGCTCATATTCCGAGTAGGTGGGCCCCAGAATCAGCGCCTTTTTCGGCGCATAGGTCTGTATAAAGAGAGAAATCAGCTCCGTAGAGCCGTTTCCCACGATGATATTCTCCGGCTGGGTTCCGGCATAGGCGGCGATGCATTTCCGCAGCTCCCGGTATTCTCTGTCCGGATAAGTGGTGATGGCGTCCAGTTGGTGTGAAAGAGAGCTGCGGAGATTTCCGGAAATTCCCAGCGGGTTGATGTTGGCGGAAAAGCTGATGATATCCTCTTTCTTTATATGGTAGATTTCTTCGATCTGTTCCAGATCGCTTCCGTGAAAATGATCTTTGTGATTAAGCATATTGTTTCCTCTTTTCATTACAGAGCCGGCAGCCTGCTCTTTTGCGCCCGCAGGGCGGATTGATACAAAAATGCAGAATTGCGGCGTTGCGCAGCCCTTCTTTGTAGTGTATACTGATACTATACTCCATAGTAATGCCGCGGAAGTTTTTCGTCAAGGGAGGACAGCACGCTTTTACGGAATTTTCACAGCTGCTTAGTTGGCGGGGCGATGCCCTGACGGCTGAACGGCAGCTGCTGTACAGAAGCGGTAAAGCGGCAAAATGGCGACAAATGACAAAAGGCCAGGTGGAAAGAGTGAAGAAAAGAATAGAAGAACTGGTTCGCGGATGCTTTGACTGCGAGGCGCCAAAGCTGATCGCTTCGGTTTCGGAGTTCCGCCTTAAGATACCAGAGGGGAAAAAGTATAAGGGATCCGTAAGCCTTGGGGCTGAGGACGGAAGTAAAATCAAGGGGATTGTAACTGCAGACAGCCACAGGATTCTGTTGGCCGGCGATCATTTTTCCGGCAACACCTGTGACATTGTATTCGGAATAGATACGGAAGGGCTTCAGGCGGGGGATGTGACCGAGGGCGTTATTTTCGTCAGCAGCAGTCTGGGCGAGCTGCCGATTCCGGTGCGGGCGGAGGTAACGGAAGCTCAGGCTGAGAGCACTCTTGGGGCGGTGCAGACGCTGGATGATTTTACGCGGCTCTGTATGAAAAGCCTGCGGGAAGGTTTCCGGCTCTTTACGGGAGAGCAGTTTGAGCGGATACTGAATGGAAAGAACAGAGCCTATCTGGCTCTGTATAAGGGGATGTCCCACAATCCGGTGACCTACCAGCATATGGAAGAATTTCTGGTTTCCGCAGGGAAGAAGGAGCCGGTGCAGCTCACGCTGGACAAGCAGAAAAAAGCGGTATACCGGTTGAATGCATCCCAGAAGGATACGCTTTATATCTACAAGAATACCTGGGGCTATGTCCGCATGGAGATTGAGGTGACCGGAGATTTTCTCCATGTAGAGAAAAAAGTGGTCACGTCAGACGATTTTATCGGCCGTATATATGGTCTGGAATATATTGTGGATCGTGACAGGCTGGGAAGCGGCCGTAAATTTGGCCGTATCCGTATTCGGAACGTCTATCAGGTGCTGGATTTTGAAATTGAAGCATCAACAGAAGAGATGAAGGCTTTGTCGGGTCCGGCCAGGAAGAGGAAAATCGCGTGGCTGCTCCGGGATTATCTGAATCTGCAGCTTCGGAAGCTGGATTACCGGACATGGTATGACCGCGCCTGTCAGTTGGTGCGGGAACTGAGAGAAGAGGATAAGAGCGACCTGACAGCGCTGTTCTGTGAGGTCTTTCTGGCGTACACAAATGATGAGAATGCCCGGGCCATGGAGCTGCTGTGGCCCATAAAAGAAGGCGAAATACAATTACGGGAAAACTGTCAGAAGGCGGCTTACCTGTGGCTGGCTAAGGCGGTGAATCTGCTGCCGGAAGAGAGGCGGAACATTGCTCCGCTGCTGCGCAGGTACTGCCAGCAGGAGCCGGACAGCTATTTTCTGCTGCATCTGCTCCAGCTGGAGGATGTGTCTTTCGAAAATATGCCGTCCAAGCAGCTTTATGAGCTGGAACGATGCTATGAGGTGGGCTGCACCAGCCCGTTTCTTTATCTGAAAACATGGCAGCTTCTGGAAGAACAGGAGTCTCTGCTCCGGCGGCTGTCGCCGTTTATGATACAGGTGCTGAATTTTGCCCTGAAGCAGGACGTACTCAGCGAGGCACTTCTGCTGCGTGCCGCGTTCTTAAGCGGCCATCAGAAGGAATTTACCAGGCCGGTGTACCGGCTGCTGGCCGGCGGCTATGAGAAATATCCCCAGCGCGAGGTGTTGGAGGCGATCTGCAAACTGTTGATGAAAGGCAATCCGGTGAGAAAGGAATACTTCCGCTGGTATGAGCTGGCAGTTCAGCAGGAGATCAGGATTACGCGCCTGTATGAATATTACATGGAAACCCTGGAGGGAAGCAGCGAGCAGGAGGTGCCCCAGCCTGTGCGGATGTATTTTTCATACAACAATACGCTGGGCGAGAGAAAGAAAGCATTTTTGTATGCAAGTATTGTGCGCCATAAAACCCAGGATGGCACCAGTTATATGAACTATGAGAAAACCATGGCTCGTTTTGCGGAAGAAGCTCTGAAAAAAGGGAGAATAAACGAGGATTATGCGGTGCTGTATCAGGAATTTTTAAGCTGCCCGCAGACTCTCGAGGAAGCGGAACGGCTGTGCAGGGTGCTTTTCATGCGGAAACTGGATTGCCGCGACCGGAATATCCGGAATGTGATCGTCTGTCATAATGCTTTGAAACAGGAGCAGAGATACCCCTGCGTGGACGGAACGGCCTATGTGGCTGTATACAGTGAGGATGCATGTATTCTGTTCGAGGATGAAAAGCGGCGGCGTTTTGCTACCACGGTGGATTATACTCTGGAACCGCTGATTGAGGAAAAGGAGAGCGCCCGCCGTTGTGTAGAGCTGGGGCTTGCGGATACGGGCCTGGAGCTGTACTGCTGTCGGGAACGGGCCTGGCAGATGGATGTAAACGGGAAAACTCTGGAATGCTACCGGCAGGCCGCAGAGAATCCGGATTTTACGGAAAGCTACCGGCGGCAGGTACGGAAAAAGCTTCTGGACTACTATGTGCAGCACAGGGATGAGAAAAAGCTGTCAGAATATCTGCTGCAAATGGATTTTCAGCAGTATGCCCGGGTGGACAAGGTGAGTGTGGCGGTGATTCTGATTGAGCGCGGCATGTATGACGATGCGTTTCAGGTGATTTCGGAGTTTGGCTACGAAGGAATTCCGGTGCCTCAGCTTCTTAAGCTGGCCAGCCGGATGATATTGAAACGCGATTTCGAGGAGGACGAGGAGCTGACCTGCCTGACTTCCTACGTCTATCAGGCCGGAAAATACGATGAAATCATGCTGACGTATCTGCGGGATCATTATATGGGCTCGCTGTCCGAACTCTGCGCGCTTTGGGAAAAAATCAGGGATTTTCAACTTGATACTTATCCGCTGGATGAGAGAATACTTCTCCTTTCCATGTTTGTCCGGGGCTTTCCGGAAAAAGAGGACGAGATTCTGGAAAGCTATGTGATGCAGCAGGGAAAGGAAAGGGTTATCGTTGCTTTTCTGACATATTTATCGATTTATTATTTTCTGGAGGGCAGAGAGACACAGGAGAAAATTTTCGCTTATCTGGAGAAGCTCTATGACAGGGAGTGGACGATGGATGAAGTGTGCCGTCTGGCGCTTCTGAAGCATTATTCGGAGAAAACAGGGCTGACGGACGGACAGGAGCGCCAGGTGCGCAGCCTGCTGGCGGAATTTGACCGGCTGGGACTGCGCTTTGAGTTCTACAGCCGTCTGCCCTCTCAGCTGATCCAGGCTTATCAGATAGAGGATAAGGTATTTATTGAAGAGCGTTTCCGGCCGGAGAGCCGGGTAATCATTCATTACCGTCTTCAGAACGGTGAAGGAGGGGCTTCCGAATGGATCAGCGAGCCCATGAAAAATATGTACCACGGCATTTTTGTAAAGGAATTTCTGCTGTTTTACGGAGAAACGCTGACCTATTACCTGTCTGTTCTGGAGAATGGAGAGGTGAGAAAAACGGAGACGTATCAGCTTTCTCTGGTGGATCTGGATACATCGGGAATTACACGCTACAAGCTGCTGAATAAAATTCTGGCAGCGCGGAAGCTGGGCAACGAAGAACTGATGAATCAGGCGGTTCGCCAGTATCTGTGGCAGGATGCCTTCGTATCGGAACTGTTTTCAATGATGCAGTAGGGGAGGAGCGGAAATGGAAATCAGAAATTTGATAATCGGAATGGATATTGGCCGGAAGGAATCCCAGATCTGCTATTACGAGAAGGGAACGCAGGACGCTGTTTCCGCGCCGGTGAAGGTGGGAAGCGCCCGCTCCGCTTTTCCGACGGTCTTGAGTCGCATCCCCGATACCGGAGAATGGCATTACGGGCTGGAAGCTGAATTTTTCGCGGAGCAGAAAAACGGCGTGCTGATCGACCAGCTCTATGATCTGTGTGCGGACGGGAACAGCTGTTTTGTGGACGGAGAGGAATATTCAGGAGGAGACCTGCTGGCAGTCTTTCTGCAGAAGGCGCTGACCATGCTGGGTGTCACTGATCCGGAACGGCAGGTGGACGGCATGATGATCACGGTACCGTTTCTGACAAAGCCCTTTGTGCGGGCGATCCGGACTGCGTATGAGAAATTATCCATTCCCAGGAGCCGGGGCTATCTGCAGGATTACAAGGAGAGCTTTTATTTTCACACGCTGTATCAGAAGCCGGAGATCTGGACCCGGAAGGTGGGGCTGTTTCATTTTTCGGAAGAGGATGTGACCTTTGCCAGCCTGAATCTGAATCACAAGACCCGTCCTGTGACGGCCGTGGTGGACGAGGGGAAGACGCTCCACCTGTCCGCTGATCTCCAGGAGCGGGATGCCGAATTTCGGGGAATGATAGAAGATTCCCTGAGGGACGAGCTGTATTCGTCCATTTTCCTGATGGGAGAGGCCTTCGACAAAGCGTGGGCGATCCGCTCCACTGCGCTGCTCTGCCGCGGAAAGAGGCGTGTATTTTTCTGTGATAACCTTTTCGCCCGCGGCGCCTGCTTTGCGGCGCGTGAGAAGGTGGATGAGCGGACGCTGAAGGGTTATCTGTATCTGGGGAGCGACCTGATCCGCTACAATGTGGGCATGGAGATGAAGATCAACGGCGCTCCGGCCTACTATCCGCTGGTCACGGCCGGGGTGAACTGGTATGAGACGGAGAAGGAGTGCGAATTTCTGCTGGATGATATGACGGAGCTGATTTTTGTGGTCAGCGAGATGGAGGACGGGAAGCGGAACCGGTACAGCATGGCGCTGCCGGGGCTGCCGGAGCGGCCTCCCAAAACCACCCGGCTGCGGCTGCATATGGAGTACGACTCGCCGGGACGGTGCCAGATCGATGTGGAGGATCTGGGCTTTGGCGAGATGTTCCCGTCCAGCGGGAAAACGTGGCATGAGACGATGGAGGGATAGAAAATGGGCAGTTATATTTTATGTCAGGTCAGACGGGCGGAAAATCCGTTTTTTATCGACAGCGTCAGTCTGAACATTTATTCCATTGAGGAGCTGTGTTACTTTATCTGCCGGAATCTGCCCCTTCTGGACGAGACGGTTCTGAATGAATCCCTGGCGGCCTGGCTGAAGGAGGAGCTCCATCTTCGCCGCCTCTCTCAGAAGCTGCAGCAGCTTCTGAAGCGGGAGCATTCCCTGGGCGATCTGGTGCTTCCCATTCTGCGGGAGATTAATTATCTGAACAATCTGGAATTCCGCGATCTGGAGTCCAGAATCCGGGGGCTGGAAGAGCAGCCGCTTCCCATACGGCTGAAAATGAAGGGGGACGCGCTGGTATCTCATGAGAAATACATCAAGGCTATTGAAGCCTATCATTCGGCTCTGGTTCTGCAGAAAAACACCAGCTTGGGCTCTCAGTTCCTGGGAACGGTCAACAACAATATGGGCTGCGCCTACGCCCGGCTGTTTCAGATGGACGAGGCCTGCGAATGCTTCCAGAAGTCTTACGAGCAGTTACATACGCTGCCCACGCTGAAGAGCTATCTCTTTGCCGTTTACCTGAAAAACGGCGAGGACGCCTGGGAGAAGAAGGCGGACGAGCTGGGTGTGGACGCCGCCACCCGGGAGGAAATGGAACGGCAGATCGCTGCCGTCCGGCAGCCGGAGAAGCCGGAAGATCTGGACAGGGCGCTGGCAGAGTGGACGCGGGCGTACCACAGGAATACGGGGCTGTGAGGCGGCTGGAACCTTTCGGCACTTTTTGCAAAATTTAAAAATTGGGATGGAAAGAACAGCAGAATCATAACGGTGATTGAAAAGAAATCCGTGATTCTGCTGTTCTTGTTATTTTTGAGAAGAAATATGCTTGTCCGCAAGGGCGGTGATAATAATGAAATGTCAATGCACAGGCACGATTTGTTGTATCTTTCCCGTGTGGCAGGAATTCCGCAGTCGCAGCTGCGCTTCGTGAATAACTCACCTTCCGGAACGGGAATTATAAAATATGGGAATGTCTGCCTCTCCTTTGACAATAGGATGAGCAAGGAAGAGAATCCAATTTATACACTGTTCAATACGAGCTTGTATGAAAAAGTGCGGGAAGGAGCAAAAAAATCTTTTGAAGATGAATATGCAGAATAACAGAAAATAATAATGAAAATATACTAATAAATATATTGATAAATATTCATTAAATGCATTGCGCTTTCGCCAGTTTTCGCTTATACTTATAGTAAAGAAAAAGAAATGAGGTGTTGATTATGGCAAAGGCAGCAAATATTCTGCATAGTTTAGTTCCGATTTCTCAGTTTAATAAAGGGAAGGCAGCTCAGATCTTTGATAGACTTCGTACAGAAAAAGAATTGGTTGTATTGAAGAATAATCAGCCTTCTGCAGTTATTTTGTCGCCGGAAGAATATACACGGCTTACAGAGATTGAGGAGGATTATATGCTGCTCATTGAAGCAAACAGCAGACTGGAAGCAAATGGGGATAAACCGGCCATTTCTTTTACCAATGTACTTAATGATTTAGGTATCAGTGAAGCCGATCTTGAGCATGTGGAGGAAGTAGATATCGAATGACTTGGAGTATTGAATTTATTGAAGAAGCGGAAAATGATTTAAAAAAACTGGATCATTCAGTTCAACTCCAAGTTTTAAAAGGAATCCGAAAAGTAAGCCAAAATCCTCTTCCTGTGCAGGCGGGAGGTTATGGGAAACCTTTAGGAAACAAGACTGGAAACAATCTTACAAATTTTTTAAAAATAAAGTTTCGGGATCTGGGGATCAGGGTTGTATATAAGACGATCCAGATTGACGGGATAATGAAGATTATAGTTATTTCAGCAAGAACGGATGAACAGGTATACAAAGAAGCCGGAAAACGTCGTGAAAAGTACGATTTATAGAAGATAAAGTCGTGAATGTAGTTATATTATATAACTGATTTTAGGAACAGTTTACAAAATAAAAGACAGGAGAAAGCCGGCATGATCATTCGAAACGGGAAAGTTTTCATGGAGGATTTTCAGTTCCATCCGGGAACCGTTCTGGTACAGGGAGAGCGGATAGCGGCTGTTTCCAGTTCCGGAAAACCGGAAGGGGAAAAGGCAGAGAACAGCAGTCATGAAGTGAGTCTGGATGCGAAAGGCTGTCTTGTCCTTCCGGGCTTTGTGGATATCCATCTGCATGGCTGCGCGGGCTGCGATTTCTGCGACGGAGAGCCGGAGTCCATAGCGAAGATTGCAGAAAGGGAGGCTCTGTGGGGCGTTACCTCTCTCTGTGCGACAACCATGACGGTTCCGGAAGAACGCCTGCTGCAGGCTGCGCGTGCGGTTAAGACTTATGACCGGAATTGGCGGGAAAAAGAACCGGAAAGATGGAGAAGGGGTTCCCATATACTGGGAATTCATATGGAAGGGCCGTTCATCGCCCGGGAGAAAAAGGGCGCCCAAAAGGAAGAAGATATTCAGTTGCCCCGCGCATCGCTGATCTATAAGATGCAGGAGACATCAGGCGGCCGGGTGAAGCTTCTGACTTTTGCTCCTGAACTTCCCGGGGCGGAACAGATGATTCGGGAGCTGGGGGAGGCGATTGTTCTGTCCGTCGGCCATACCGGTGCGGATTATGATACGGCGCTGAACGCCATGCGGCTGGGCGTGAAGCATGTAACGCATCTGTATAACGCTATGACGCCATATGAGCACAGGGCTCCCGGAGTGGTGGGAGCGGCAGCGGATATGCCGGAAACGGCAGTGGAGCTGATTGCAGATGGCCTGCATATCCATCCGAGCGTAATACGCAGTACATATCGGATGTTCGGGGAGCAAAGAGTCATTTTGATCAGTGACAGTATGCGGGCTGCCGGTATGCCGGACGGGGTATCAGAGCTGGGAGAGCAGTCCGTATATATTCACGGAAAGAAAGCAACACTGGCAGATGGTACGCTGGCCGGAAGCGTCACGAATCTGTATGACTGTGTGAGGTACTGTATAAAAGAAATCGGGATTCCGACTGAAAGCGCTGTCCGCAGCGCGACTTCCAATCCCGCCAGAGCGATTGGAGCGGACAGGGAGGTTGGCAGTATCGCGAAAGGAAAATACGCGGATCTGCTGTTAGTGGACGAAAAGACACTGGAGCTGGAACAGGTGATTCTGCGGGGAAGGATTCTGGGATGAGGCGTGCCTGGGAAACAGTAAAGCCGCGGTTTTGCCGGCAGACGAAAATAAAAATACAACTAGACCGCTGCAGCCGCCAGTGGTATACTTTCTGCAGAACAGTTACTCAAATCAGAAAAATGCAGAGGAAAATACCATGAGCGATGAGCAGCAGATAAGCTTTATTTTTTCGCCGGAAGGCTTTTACCCGGATACGTCCGGGTGTATGCTTCCGGCGAATCTTGTACAGAAATGGACAGACAGGGGCGGTTTTCCGGCTCTGTATGCGTATGGACTGGATGCGCGGCCCCAGGGCGCCAGTCCGTCCGCTGCCTTTCTTTATCAGGTTTCAGCAGGCTTTTTCCGGGAGCTGACGGATATTCCCGAGCTGGAGCTGGTTCGCGGGGAGGTAAAGGTGCGGCTCACGGTGCCCCTTTGCCGGGAGCTCCTTCAGAGCGTACCGTTTACCGTCGGCGCGGAACATGTGACCGAAACATGGCTGGAAAACATCTTTGTCCATCTGAACGGGATTTTTGCGGAAGAAATTGCCGCTTACGATGGAACCGTGGAAATGTACCTGACGGAGAAAAATCAGGATCTGCGGGTGCCGGAAAGAATTTTCTTTCATCTTGTGGAAAATAAAGAGGATGAACTGCCGTTTGCCTTTCTGGCGACTTATGCCACCCGGGATGAGGAGGGAAAAGTCAAGCATATGCCGCTGAAATACGCGCTTACGGAATATAAGGGCCGGAGGGAAAAGCTGCTGGAGCTGCTTTCCTGTCTGAACCGGGCGGCGGAAGTGTCGGATCTGATTGCAGGATTTATGGAAAGCGGCGAGCTGTTTCATCCGCTTCGGCTGACGGCGGAGGAGGCATATCGTTTTCTGAAACAGATTGAAGAGATTGAAAAGGCGGGGATTCTCTGCCGGATACCCAACTGGTGGAAAAGGCATGCCGCGGCGATTTCGCTTACAGTCAATCTCGGAGAAAAACAGCCGTCCATGCTGGGTTTTGATACGCTGGTATCCATGCAGCCCCGCCTTGTGGTGGATGGCGTGCCGCTGACGGAGGCGGATATTCGAAAGCTTCTGGCGCAGACAGAGGGCCTGGCGCTTCTGAAAGGAAAATGGGTAGAGGTAGACCATGAGCGCCTGAAAAAACTCCTGTCCCGTATGGAACAGGCTGAGGGTGAAGTCACGTTGATGGAAGCGCTTCGTATGGGGAGCGGAAGCGCGAAGCAGGGGCCGGATGTAGGGGCGCTGGTGACGAACGGAAAGTGGCTGTCCGGACTTCTTATGAATCTGCGGGAGCCTGGAAAGATCAGAAAGCAGAGGGTTCCGTCTACTGTTCATGCGGTTCTGCGCCCTTACCAGAAGGAGGGGTACACTTGGCTGAATTATATGGACCGCCTGGGCTTCGGCGCATGTCTGGCGGATGATATGGGCCTTGGAAAAACGGTGCAGGTGCTGGCCTATCTGGAGCATTTGAGAAAAACGAAGCCGGACGCGGCAGTGCTTCTGGTCGTGCCGGCGTCTCTGCTGCGGAACTGGGAGAAGGAAACGGAAAAATTTGTGCCGTCCATGAGATACAGGATTCTTCACGGGCGGGGAGCGGCGGCTCTCGGACAGGAGGTCCTGGAAGAGAGGGTGTTTCTGACGATTACGACCTATGGAATGGCGGCAAGAATCAGAGAACTGCAGGAGGTTTCCTGGGAGTGTCTGATTCTGGACGAGGCTCAGGCGATTAAGAATCCGGTGACCAATCAGACCAGAGCGGTGAAGAAACTGAAGAGCCGTATGAAGATTGCCATGACCGGAACGCCGATTGAAAACGATCTGACGAATTTATGGTCGCTGTTTGATTTCCTGGATAAAGGGCTTTTGGGAACTTTCGGTGAATTTCGCAATTTTTCGAAACAGTTAAGCGCGCAGCTGGAAGGGTATGCGAAATTAAAATCCATGATTTCACCGTTTATGCTGCGGAGGGTGAAAACGGATAAACGTATTATATCGGATCTCCCGGATAAACTGGAGACGGTCGATTATGTGGAAATGTCCAGAAAGCAGGTTGTCCTTTACCGGAAAGCGGTGGCCGATATGGAAAAGAAAATTCTGCATGCAGACGGTATCGAGCGTCGGGGACTGGTGCTGGCAACGATCATGAAGCTGAAGCAGATCTGCAACCATCCGGATCAGTATTTGGGACAGCAGGCTTTTTCCGAAAAGGACAGCGGAAAATTTCAGATGCTCCGCGAATTGTGCGAGACGATTTACGACAAGCGGGAGCGGGTGCTGGTATTTACTCAGTTCCGGGAGATCACAGAGTATCTGGCGGAATTTCTGAAAGGAATTTTTCATGCGGACGGATACGTGCTGCACGGAGGCACGCCGGTGGCAAAACGGGGCAGGATCGTGGAAGCCTTTCAGGGCGAGACGTATGTGCCATTTATCGTCCTGTCGGTGAAGGCCGGAGGGACGGGGCTGAATCTGACCAGGGCCAATCATGTGATTCATTTTGACCGCTGGTGGAATCCGGCTGTGGAAAATCAGGCCACAGACCGGGCGTTCCGGATCGGCCAGACGAAAAACGTCATGGTGCATAAGCTGGCCTGTCGGGGTACGATTGAAGAGAAAATCGACGCCCTGATTGAATCAAAGAAAGAGCTGGCGGAGAATGTGGTCGGCTCGAGCGGCGAAAAATGGATTACGGAGCTTGGAAATGAAGAACTGATGTCGCTGCTGCGGCTGGAATAGGAGGAAGGCGCGATGAGCAGATACTGGAGTGAATTTCCGCATTACGGTCAGCCGGACACTGCCGAACTGAAGAGAAAGTCTGCGGCCAGCCAGAAAGCAGCCCGTGCCCGTGGAAAGACGCTGGAGCCTGTGATCATTCAGGGAAGGACGATTGCCCATACCTGGTGGGGAAAGGCGTGGTGTGACAACCTGGAGCGCTATGCCGATTACGAGAGTCGGCTCGGCCGCGGAAAACGTTATGTCCGCAACGGATCGGTGATCGATCTGAAGATACAAAAGGGGAAAATTCTGGCACGGGTGCAGGGCACCCGAAAGACGCCTTATAAAGTGGAAATACATATCAGCCCGCTGTCGGAAGAACGCTGTCAGGAGATTCTGGCCCGCTGCGGCAGGAAGCTGGAAAATCTGGAAGCACTGGTAAACGGAGATTTTCCGGATGAAATGAAAGAACTGTTCCAGGAAAAGGGCGGTCTGTTTCCGGAACCGAGGGAGATCAGCTTTATCTGCAGCTGCCCGGACTGGGCGCTGATGTGCAAGCATGTGGCTGCGGCTCTTTATGGCGTGGGAGCGCGGCTGGATGAAAATCCGCTGCTGTTTTTCGAACTGCGCGGCCTGGATGTGGGACGCTTTATCGATGTGGCGATCGAAAACAGGGTGGAAGCCATGCTGGCCAATGCCGGCAGAAAGAGCGGGCGCGTAATGGACGACGAGGCGGCGGAGCATCTGTTTGGTGTGTTGTAGGAAGAACAAAGGCTTGCGATTTTCCGGCAGCGTTCTTGTAAAAAATGCAGGGAAAGTATATACTTTTAAGAAAGAACAAAATACCGGAAAACTGAAATGTTGGATTCGACACAGGCGTGGAGGTGAAAAATATGATGTATCCTTACATGAAACTGGCTGATGAGACAGAAATCGTGCATTCGCAAATTATAGAAGAAAACGGTAAGAAAAAAGTAATCGTAAATTTTGAACGTCCCAATGAAAACGGATTTGATTCTGCACGTTGTGAGCTGCCAGATTATAAATGGCTGGAGCGGAAAGGCTATACGGATGAAGAAATAGCATTGTTTGAGGAACTTTTACACAGCAACGCACATCTGTTTTATAAATATGCGGCGAACGGGGGAATCCAAATTGCCTAAACTTTTTACTGTAAGCGGTTATAATGTGTTTTTTTGGTCAAATGAACAGGGAGAACCTATTCATGTACATGTTTCAAAAGGAAGGCCGGCTCCCAATGCGACGAAAATCTGGCTAACAAGAACGGGAGGATGTATCGTGGCGAATAACGGAAGTAAAATTCCGGAAAAAGAATTAAATGAATTATCGGAATTTATATCCGCACAGTTTTTCTTGATTTCTGCGAAATGGAAACAATTTTTCGCAACAGATACTATCAAATTTTATTGCTGAAACGTGCAGATATTTTAATAAAATCAGGGCGAATGACAGATGAGAATGGCGTCCGAGGATAAATAAAAAGAGTGATTTGACGGTATGGTATTTTGAAGCTGTACTCTATCGCAGTGAAGAGTTTTTTGAAAATTAAATATAATACATGAAATTATAAAAATTCATACTTGACAAATCCCGAGAATTGCTTTTATAATATCCCTAGATTCGAAAAACTGAAAACGCAAACCGTTGAAGTGGAGATAACGCGGAAGGGGCACTTCCAGAGAGTCCGGGCAGGTGAGAGCCGGGCAGAACGCTGATTCGCAAATGGACCACTGAGGGCATGGTCAACAGCAGTAATGCTCAGTATTCCATGACGTAAGGCATACGTTAGTTGCCGGGAATATGATGGTATTCCGCAGAGCGTGTGGACGACACAAATCAGGGTGGCACCACGGGTATATAATACAGGATAAGGCTATACTCGCCCCTGGCAGAGCAACATCTGCCAGGGGCGCCATTTTGCGCGTAGGAACTGAGCCATGCGTGAGAAGAAAGAGAGAGCCCCGGACGGAAGCTTGCTTCCATCCGGGGCTCTCTTTTTCTTCTCACATAGGGCGAAGCCCCGCGACCGAGCGCCAGCGAGGTGCTCCCATCACAGAAAACAGGAGGTAATCATATGCGACAGACCACATTGGAAGAAGTAAAAGAGATTGCGGCATCGGGAAATTACGGCATGATACCGGTCAGCCGGGAGATTCTGGCGGATATCCGCACACCGGTGGAGGTGCTGCGGGCGCTTCAGAACGTGAGTACGCACTGCTTTCTGCTGGAAAGCGTGGAGGATTCCAGACAGTGGGGCCGCTATACCTTCCTGGGCTTTGATCCGGCCATGGAGCTGACCTGTACGGATCACGTGCTGACCGTCCGGGCCGGCGGCAGGATTCAGATGCGGGTGGAGCATCCGGGCGCGTATATTCGCCAGGTTCTGGAAGAAAACCGGGCGCCCAGACTGAAGCATCTGCCTCCCTTTGCCGGAGGGCTGGCGGGTTATTTTTCCTACGATTATATCAAATACAGCGAACCGTCGCTGAATCTGGACGTGAAGGACGAAGAGGGCTTCAAGGATGTGGACCTGATGCTGTTTGATAAAGTGATCGCCTTTGACAATTTCCGGCAGAAGATCATTCTGATCGCCAATATGCATACGGACAGCCTGGAGACGGAGTACAACAAGGCAGTTTTAAAGCTCAATGAGATGGAGGAGCTGGTTCGCCGGGGCAGGCCGAAGCCTGCCGTTCCCGGACGGGTGAACGGAGAGTTCCGGCCCCTGTTCAGCCGGGAGGAATACTGCGAAAAAGTGGAGCAGGTGAAGCGGTATATCCGGGAGGGCGATATTTTTCAGCTCGTGCTGTCCAACCGGCTGGAAGCAGATTTCGAAGGCAGCCTTCTGAATACTTACCGGGTGCTCCGCACCACGAACCCGTCTCCGTACATGTTCTATTTTTCCGGAGAGGATGTGGAGCTGGCAGGGGCGTCGCCGGAGACGCTGGTAAAAGTCGAGGATGGAGAAGTCAGAACCTTTCCGCTGGCGGGCACGCGGCCCAGAGGCGCGGACTACGAGGAGGACCGGCGGCTGGAGAAAGAGCTCCTGGCTGATGAAAAAGAGCGGGCCGAGCACAACATGCTGGTGGATCTGGGCAGAAACGATCTGGGAAAGCTCTGTGAATTCGGCAGCGTTGAGGTGGAAAAATACATGTCCGTGGAGCGGTATTCCCATGTGATGCATATCGGATCGGCGGTGAAAGGAAAGCTTCGGAGCGACCGCCACGCACTGGATGCGGTGGATGCCGTGCTTCCGGCGGGCACCTTATCCGGAGCGCCAAAGATCCGGGCCTGCCAGATTATCAATGAACTGGAAAATAACAAACGGGGCATTTACGGAGGCGCCGTCGGCTATGTGGACTTCACCGGCAACCTGGACACCTGCATCGCCATCCGGCTGGCCTTTCAGAAAAACGGAAAGGTGTTTGTACGGTCGGGAGCCGGTATCGTGGCGGACAGCGTGCCGGAAAAAGAACATCAGGAATGCATGAACAAAGCGAAGGCCGTTCTGCTGGCGCTGGAAGAAGCGGGAAAGGAGATGAACGAATGATTCTGCTGATTGATAATTATGACAGCTTTTCCTATAACCTGTATCAGTTGATCGGAGAGCTGAATCCGGATATCCGGGTTGCGCGGAATGACGCCATAACCGTGGAGGAGATTGAAGAAACGGCGCCGGAGGCGGTGATCCTCTCCCCGGGTCCCGGCCGCCCGGCAGAAGCGGGGCGGTGCGAGGAAATTGTGCGGAAGCTGGAAGGCAGGATTCCCATTCTGGGTGTCTGCCTGGGGCACCAGGCCATCTGCGAGGCGCTGGGCGCGGAGATTTCCCATGCGAAGGAGCTGATGCACGGCAAGCAGTCTCCTGCCAGACTGGACACATCGGATCCGCTGTTTGTGGGACTGCCGGAGGAAATTCCGGTGGCCCGGTATCATTCCCTGGCAGTCCGGGAAGAAACCCTGCCGGACACCCTGAAGGAAATCGCCCGGGCAGACGACGGCGAGGTCATGGCCGTGGCTCATCGGGAATATCCGCTGTACGGGCTTCAGTTTCACCCGGAATCCATTATGACGCCGGACGGCAGACAGATCATAAAAAATTTTCTGGAGGTAATCAGACATGATTAAAGAGGCGATTGTAAAACTGGCAGAAAAAGAAAACTTAAGCGGCTCCATGGCAGAGCAGGCCATGGACGAGATCATGAGCGGGCAGGCGACGCCGGTGCAGATGAGCGCTTTCCTGGTGGCGCTGTCCATGAAGGGAGCCACCATAGAAGAGATTACCGCCTGCGCCAAAGGCATGCGAAACCACTGTGTGAAGCTCCTGAACGATCAGGATGTGCTGGAAATCGTAGGGACGGGAGGCGACAGGGCCAACTCCTTTAACATTTCCACCATATCGGCGCTGGTGGTATCGGCGGCGGGAGTGCCGGTGGCAAAGCACGGCAACCGGGCGGCCACCAGTAAGTGCGGCGCGGCCGATGTGCTGGAGGCCCTGGGCGTGAAGATCGATCTGGCTCCTGAGAAAAGCGCGGAGCTCCTGAAGAGACTGAATATCTGCTTTATGTTCGCGCAGAATTACCATCTTTCCATGAAATATGTGGCTCCGGTGCGGAGGGAGCTGCCGATTCCGACGGTGTTCAATATCCTGGGACCGCTGACTAACCCGGCAGGCGCGTCCATGCAGCTGATGGGCGTCTATGAGGAAGGACTGGTGGAACCCCTGGCCCGTGTACTTCGAAATCTGGGCGTGACCAGAGCCATGGTGGTGTTCGGCCAGGACGGTCTGGATGAAATATCCGCCAGCTCGCCTACCACGGTCTGCGAGGTGCGGGAGAAGGAGTTCGCTTCCTACGTGCTGACCCCGGAGCAGTTCGGCATGGAGCGCTGCCGGAAGGAAGAGC
>DVJR01000115.1 GCA_018716575.1 Candidatus Scatomonas merdavium
GGGGTGTTGGGAGAGGCCGGCTCACTGTCTGAGCGACAGCGAGTTTGAGCTGGCCTCTCCCGGTTTTAACCCCATTTCGGAAAGCCCTGACAATTCTTCCGTCCGAAACCGCAGCCGGAAAAACATCTCACACTTTATCGTACGGTTTACCTGCTTTTCCTGTCAGCCCGTCTAACCGGAATTTTACTCCGCCAGCAGCTCCCATTCTTCGTAAAGCCCCTCCAGTTCTTCAGCGATTTCCGCCTTTTCTCTGGACAGGGCCTGACACCGGGGCAGGTCCGTGCCTGTCTCCGGCAGGTTGAATTCTTCGTCGATGGCCCGGTCGCGCTCTTCAAGAGCGGCAATCCTTTCTTCCAGCTTACGCAGATCGTTTTCTTTTTTTCGCTGGCGGGCCTGAGCTTCCTTCTGTGCCTTCCAGTCCTGCTGGGCGGCGGATACGGCGGGCTGTTCCGGTTCTTTGGAGTCGCCGGCAGAAACGCCAGCATTGGCCGAAGGAACGTACGCCTTTGTCAGCTCTTCTTTTTTCTCCAGGTAATAGTCATAATTCCCGATATAGTTGACCAGCGTCTCTCCGGTCAGTTCCAGGATCCGGGTTGCCGTCCGGTTGATAAAATACCGGTCGTGGCTGACGTAGAGCACGGTTCCCGTATATTCCCTCAGGGCGTCCTCCAGAATTTCCTTTGAGACGATGTCCAGATGGTTGGTGGGCTCATCCAGGATCAGGAAATTGGCCTCGGAGAGCATCAGCTTAGCCAGGGATACGCGGCCCCGTTCGCCGCCGCTCAAGGTGCTGATGGGCTGGAAAACCTCGTCTCCGGTGAAGAGAAAGGCCGCCAGCACATTACGGATCTCCGTCTGGGTCATGGAAGGATAGGCGTCGGAAATTTCCTCAAATATGGTCTTTTCCATATGCAGCACCTGATGTTCCTGGTCGTAATAGCCGATATGTACCTTTGCCCCCAGCGCCACATTGCCGCCGTCAGGCTTCACGAGCCCGTTAATGATTTTCAGAATCGTGGTCTTGCCGGTTCCGTTGTTTCCGATGATGGCCACCCGCTCGCCTCGGTGGATCTCGAAGCTCTGATTCCGGAACAGAGGCTGACCGGGATAGGATTTGGACAGCTCTGTGACGGTCAGCACATCGTTGCCGCTGGTGATACGCGGCGTCAGATGGATATGCATATCCGCCGCAGGCGCGGAGGGCTTTTCCAGCAGTTCGATTTTGTCCAGCATTTTTTCGCGGCTTTCCGCCCGGCGTATGGATTTTTCCCGATTAAAGGATTTCAGTTTTTCAATAACCGCCTCCTGATGGCGGATTTCCTGCTGCTGGTTCATCCAGGCGTTGTATTCCGCCCGGCGGACAACGGCCTTTTTCTCGCTGTAAACCGTATAATTTCCGGGAAACGTCATAGATTTCCCGCTTTCGATCTCGATGACCCGGGTGACGATGCGGTCCAGGAAATAGCGGTCATGGGAGACGATCAGAACCGCTCCCGGATAGTTCATCAGGTAAGTCTCCAGCCAGGTGATGGAAGCCATATCCAGATGGTTGGTAGGCTCGTCCAGAAGGAGCACGTCAGGTCTGGTCAGCAGAAGGCGGCCCAGGGCCACCCGCGTTTTCTGGCCGCCGGAGAGGGTGGAGAGCTCCTTCTGGAAATCCTCTTCGGAAAATCCCAGCCCTTTCAGCACGCCGGTCACCTCACTCTGGCAGGCGTAACCGTTGGACAGCTCGAAGGAATGTGTCAGCCGGGTATAGGTATCCATAAGCCCTTCCAGCTCGCTGCCGGAGGCAGTTTTCATCCGAGCCTCCAGGCGGCGCATCTCCCGTTCCATATCCAGGATATCCTGTTTGGCGTCCAGCACCTCCTCATAAATGGTGCGGTCCCCGTTGATATTCTGGTGCTGGGCCAGGTATCCGAGGGTTGCGCCCCTGGAAAGGGTTATCTGACCGCCATCGGGCGCCATCTCTCCCGTGATAATCTTCAGAAGAGTGGACTTCCCGGCTCCATTTACGCCGATCAGGGCAGCTTTTTCGTGTTCTTCTATATGAAATGTAATATCGCGGAGTACATCTGCGGATGCAAAGGACTTTGCGATATTCTGACAGGCCAGTATCATGTTGCACCTCCAAATAATTGTCTGTAATTATTATACAGAAAAATGGGAAATAGACAAGAAAAAGCCCAAGAAATCTTTGACAATCTTCTGTCAAATAGATATAATGAAGTATAGTTATGATCATTTTGAAAGGAACTTCGTTCGATTTTTATGCGGCAATATCCGCACGGAGGCGCAGAGGCATCCGCGTGGATCATATATCGAAACAGGAGGTTTAGAGTAGTGGGAGAAAAAGGAATTTCAAAAGCTGTAATCAAGCGGCTTCCGAGATATTACCGGTATCTGGGGGAGCTGCTGGAGGACGGCGTAGAGAGAATTTCGTCCGGGGAGCTGAGCGAACGGATGAAGGTGACTGCTTCACAGATCCGTCAGGATTTGAATAATTTCGGCGGCTTCGGGCAGCAGGGATATGGATATAATGTACGCTATCTTCACGAAGAAATCGGAAAAATACTCGGACTGGACAGAATACACAATATGATTATCGTCGGCGCCGGAAACCTGGGCCAGGCCCTGGCCAATTACGCTTCCTTTGAACGGAGCGGTTTCCGGACGGTGGGGCTGTTCGATGTGAATCCCGTACTGCAGGGCGTTTCTGTCCGGGGAATACCGATACGGATGACCGACGAGCTGCCGGAATTTATACGCGAAAATAATGTGGAGATTGCCACGCTGACCCTTCCGAAATCCAGGGCCCAGGAGATGGCAAAAACGCTGGTGGACAATGGAATACGGGCTATCTGGAATTTCGCCCATACGGATCTGAATCTGGTTCTTCCGAAGGATGTGATCGTTGAAAACGTACACCTTTCCGAAAGCCTGATGCGGCTTTCCTATAACCTGACCAGCTACGAGGAGCGGAACCGAAAATAAAAGGCGGAATCATGGCCGGAAGAGAATGTTCAGAGTTTTGAACAGTTCTCTTCCGGTTTTTGCAGAAAGCTCGCAGCGCTTTTCTGCAGTCTTGCGGCGCGGAATGCCGGAAAATGAGCAGAAAGGCCTGCGGCTTCAGGAAAGGAGTCAGATATGAAAAGGATTCTCAATGCGGAACAGATGCGCAGGGCGGATAACGCGGCTATGGAAATGGGGCTCCCATCTCTTGTGCTGATGGAGCGGGCCGCCCTGGCGGTAGCGGATGAGCTGGAGAAAATGCAGGTGGATTTAAACCGCGTGTGCGCCGTCTGCGGCACAGGCAACAACGGCGGAGACGGGCTGGCCGTGGCGCGTATTCTTTGTGAGCGCGGCCTGCGGCCTGACGTGCTTCTGACAGGAAATCCGGAGAAATACAGCGAACAGATGCGGCAGCAGGTGAAAATAGCCGAAAATTATCCCATAACTTTCGTCAACAGTCTGGATCCCGGTGAATATACTGTTATCATAGATGCCATCTTTGGCATCGGGCTGCACCGTCCGGTAGAAGGGGAGACGGCGCGGCTGATCGAGAGAATCAACGAGGCAGGAAGAGCCGGGAGCACTGTGGTATCTGTGGACATCCCTTCCGGTATTCATACGGATACCGGCGCTATCTGCGGTACGGCGGTCTGCGCTGATGCAACGGTAACTTTTGCAAGAGGAAAGACGGGACTGTATCTCTATCCGGGAGCCGCCTGTGCAGGACGTATCATTGTCCGGGAAATAGGAATTCCTGTAGACGACACGGGTGATAAAGAAAGCTTCCGCCTGTATCATCTGGAGCCGTCTGATCTGAAATGCATTCCTCCCAGAGATGAATCCGGGAACAAGGGGACATTCCGGAAGATTCTGGTGATCGCAGGCTCGGAATCCATGTGCGGAGCAGCCTATCTGTCTGCCAGAGCAGCTCTCATGTCAGGAGCCGGGATGGTGAAGATTTACACGGAGGAATCCAACCGCACGCCGCTGTCCGTCCTGCTTCCGGAAGCGCTGCTTTCTGCCTATTCCGCCGGGAGACCGGATACGGACCTTCTGCAGAAAGATCTGGCATGGGCTGATGGTGTTGTTATCGGTCCCGGCCTTGGCGTTTCCGATACCTCCCGTAGAATTTTAAGCTGCTTTCTGAAGGAAAACCGCCTGCCCTGCGTGATGGACGCCGATGCGCTGAATCTGCTGGCAGAGAATCCCAAGCTATGGGAGAGCCTCAATGCTCCCTGCATCCTCACGCCCCATGTGGGCGAGATGAGCCGCCTGACTGGAAAAGAGGCAGCGGATATTAAAAAGGATCCCGTGGCCACAGCGGCGGAGTTCGCACGGGAGAAGGGTGTGGTCTGTATACTGAAGGACGCCAGAAGCGTGACGGCTCTGCCGGACGGGCGGTGCTGGCTGAACTTAAGCGGCAACAGCGCGCTCTCCACTGCGGGAAGCGGCGATGTGCTCTCTGGCATAGCGGCGTCTCTGTGGACGCAGCATCAGGATCTCGCCGTACCGCCGGCTGCCATGGCCGCTTATATCCACGGCCTCTGCGGGGAAACGGCTTCCAGGAAATATTCCAGAAGCGCCGTGACGGCAAGAAACGTACTGGAGGCCTTGCCGGAATACCTCTGAGAATTATGAAACCCCGGTATACGCTCCGATAAATCTGGAAATACTGAAGACAGCGCCGAAAGATGCGCGGAATTCTTTAGAATCGGAGTGTGACGGATTTTGATCATAAAAAGAGGAGATGTGTTTTACGCGGATTTGAGACCGGTAGTAGGCAGTGAGCAGGGCGGAGTCCGCCCGGTATTGATTATTCAGAATGATGTCGGAAACAAACACAGTCCGACCGTAATCTGTGCGGCTATTACTTCGAAGATGAATAAGGCGAAGCTGCCCACGCACATTGTGATAGATGCCTCGTCTTACGATATTGTACGGGATTCTGTAATTTTACTGGAGCAGCTTCGTACCATTGACAAAAGACGGTTGAAGGATAAAATCTGTCATCTGCGGCCGGAGCTGCTGGAACAGGTCAATGAAGCGCTGAAAATCAGTCTGGAACTGCCTACATAAGCCATTCTTGACGGAAAAGCCAATCGGTGATATATTTTGAAAGGGAAAAGAAGAACAAGGAGAGAAAGTGTATGTCAGGACATTCAAAATTTGCCAATATCAAGCATAAAAAAGAAAAGAACGACGCGAAAAAGGGAAAGATTTTTACCATTATCGGCCGTGAAATCGTCATCGCCGTCA
Organism: Candidatus Scatomonas merdavium; assembly: GCA_018716575.1. GTDB lineage: Bacteria > Bacillota > Clostridia > Lachnospirales > Lachnospiraceae > Scatomonas > Scatomonas merdavium. Next base: position 5,266 of record DVJR01000115.1, read on the forward strand.
AGGAAGGCGGCCCGGATCCGGCCAATAACAGCAAGCTCCGCGACGTAATCGCCAAGGCCAAGGCCAACAACATGCCCAACGATACCATCGAGCGCGGCATCAAGAAGGCGGCCGGAGACACCAACGCTGACAACTATGAGCGGATTACATATGAAGGCTATGGCCCCAGCGGCATAGCTATTATTGTGGAAACTCTGACAGATAACAAGAACAGGACGGCGGCAGATGTGAGAAGCGCCTTTACAAAAGGTCAGGGAAGCATCGGAACGCCGGGATGCGTGTCCTTTATGTTCGATAAAAAGGGGCAGATTATTGTGGCCAAGGAAGATTGCTCCATGGACGCTGATGATCTGATGATGATGGCTCTGGACGCGGGAGCGGAAGATTTCTCCGAGGAAGAGGACTGTTATGAGATTACCACGGATCCGGATGAATTTTCAAAAGTGCGGGAAGTGCTGGAGAAAGAGGGAATCGTTATGGCAGAAGCGGATGTGACTATGATTCCTCAGAATTACGTGGCTGTGGAGGATGAGACGGCACTGAAGAATCTTCAGAGAACCCTGGATCTTCTGGAGGATAACGACGACGTACAGTATGTGTACACCAACCTGGAGGAATAGGAAAAGCATGACAGGCTGCATGAACGGCGGTCCGCAGGTATAAAACCGGCGGCAGCCGCGCATACTTCTGAAAAAAGGAGTGTGAAAAGCATGCAGCCGGAGGAAAAAACAGACAGAGAAAATCTGATTGCCATCCAGAGCGATATTTACTTACTGTCCATTATCGGGGAAGTGGAGGGCCATGAGGCGCTGGCTGACCGGGCAAAGGCTACCAGATATGAGCACATTCTGCCAAATTTGGCCAAAGCAGAGGATAATAAAAATATCAGAGGCATTCTGATCCTTCTGAATACCGTGGGAGGAGATGTGGAGGCGGGACTGGCTATAGCCGAGATGATTGCATCCATGAGTAAGCCCACGGTTTCTCTTGTTCTGGGCGGAGGTCATTCCATTGGCGTTCCGTTGGCAGTTTCGGCAGATTATTCGCTGATTGTTCCCAGCGCTACTATGGTGATTCATCCGGTGCGCCAGAACGGCATGTTCATTGGCGTGGCTCAGTCCTATCGCAATATGGAGAAAACTCAGGACAGGATCACTGAATTTGTGTCATCCCATTCCGGCATCAGTCAGAAGCGGCTCGAGGAGCTGATGCTGGATACTAGAACTCTTGTAAAGGACGTGGGAACTTTACTGGACGGCCGGGAGGCGGTACAGGAGGGGCTCATCGATGAGGTGGGCGGCATTTCCCGGGCGCTGGAGAAGCTCCATGAGCTTATGGGGGACGCAGAAAACAGAATGTAACCAGGAAAAAGGCGCGGAAAACATTTCCGCGTTTTTTTTAACAGGGCGGCGAAAAACTGACCTTTGTGCTTCAAGATACATAACTAAAAAATGCAAAGGCAAAATGCTGCCTCCAAAGTCATTGTATTTAAAAAAAATCTATGGTATAATGAAACATCGCATAAGAACAGATAAGGATCCACAACGGCTGCCACAGGGAGGGGAGCCCTTGCTGTTGTGCAAATATACAGCTCTGGAAGAGGACCGTCAGGGCCTGTACAGGTTTCGGGGCGAAGAAAATAAGGGTGAACAATATGTCAGTTTTACAGGCAATACTTTTGGGAGCGGTACAGGGAGTGACAGAATTTTTTCCGGTCAGCAGTTCCGGGCACCTGACGCTCGTCAGCAATCTGATGGGGATTGAAGGCAACATCAGCTTTATGTTTACGATAATGCTTCATATCGGTACACTGCTGGCAGTAGTGGCCGTTTTTTACAAAGATATTCTGCGTCTGCTCACAGAGCTGGTCCGCATGGCCGCCGATCTGGCGGCAAATCTGAAGCTGCGATTTTCCGGACGGGGCAACCCGGACGAGATTCGTTACCGTAAGATTATCTCCAATAATTACAGAAAATTTGTGCTGCTGCTTGTGGTGTCCATGATTCCGACGGGCATCATCGGTTATCTGATCTGTCCGCTTTCCGAAGCGGTGACGGGCAATCTGCTGGCATCCGGCATGGGTCTGCTGGTTACAGCCCTGCTTCTGTTGGTGGCTTCCTTTGTTCTGGGCTCGGACAAGGGACCAAAAGAGGCAAAATATACGGATGCTTTGCTGATAGGCGCTTTTCAGGGATTTGCTGCTTTCCCGGGTATTTCCCGGCTGGGTATGACTGTATCTTCCAGCTATCTCAGCGGTTTTTCCAGAAAGTTTGTCCTGAAATATGCGTTTATCTTATCTGTCCCCACGATTGTGGGCGCTATGATCCTGGAAGGCCGAAGAGCCAGTTTTTCCATGGGAAATAATGTGGGAGTTCTTCCGTGCATAATTGCGATGATTACCGCTGCCGTGGTGGGTTTTTTGGTTATTCGCCTGGCCATGCACCTGATTAACAAGAAGAGAAGCCGGTTGTTTGCGGGCTACTGTATTCTGATCGGAATTATTTCCGCAGTCTGTTATTTAAAATAGTGGTAAGGGGAGAAAAACTCATGCAGGATAAAAAAAAGAAAACGACTGTCAGGAAAAAAGCAGCAGCGCCCAGAAAGAAAGCAGCGGCAGCCAGGAGAAAGGCAACGAAAAAAGGGGCTGCAGCTGACAGACGTTTAAGAACAGAGATCATATTGCTGATTATATTGGCTTTTTCCGTGCTTCTCCTGCTCAGTAATTTCGGGCTGGGCGGAATGGCAGGAAGAGCATTCAGCTCTTTCTTTTTCGGGCTGTTCGGACTCCCGGCATATGCATTTCCGATACTTTTGTTTATCGGAGGGGCATTTCTGATTTCTAATCGTGATAATCCGCTGGCTGTGAGGAAGGTTGTGGGCGGAACCGGCATGCTGGTATTTACCTGCGCATTTCTGCAGCTGCTGATGGTAGGTTATGAAAATAATTCCCGTATCGTAGATTACTTTACAGACAGCGCCTATGACCGGCTGGGCGGAGGAATGCTGGGCGGCATTCTGGTCCGGCTTCTGGGCGGAGTTTTCGGGACTGCCGGCGCGTATGTGATCATCATTGCAGCCCTGATTATTTTTGCCATTGTTCTGACTCAGCGGCCGCTGCTTTCAGAAATGCGGGATGAAGGAGCAAAGGCTTATCGTTCTGTACAGGAAAGGCGGCGGACGACAGCAGACAGACGCCGGACGGAAGGAAAAAGAAAGGCGGCAGTTCATTCGGACAATACCGCTGAAATGCGTATGGAAGAACTGGCGAAGTCTGATGATTTTGTGCAGGAATCGATTCCTGATTTTCTGATACAGCGCGGGGAAGAAAGTTTTAACTCCCGGGAGCAGGATGGAATACCTGAGAACATCCGAAAGACTGACGGCGAAGAAGCCCAAAAGCTTTCCGATGCTTCTTCGGATTCCGTACAGCAGCAGACTTCTGCGGAAGAGAACGCAGGGCGGGAACGGAAAAAAAATCCCCGCTCCAGCAGAAAGGAAATTGATGCAGGAGTTCAGGATATCCGAAATGAGATTTCACAGAATCCGATGCAGGAGAAGCCGAAATACCAGTATCCGCCGGTTTCGCTTCTGAAAAAAGGCGACGGAAAAGCCGGAGGCGATTCCAACGCGCAGCTGAAGGAGACTGCCATGAAGCTGCAGCAGACGCTGCATAATTTTGGCGTTAACGTGACAGTAACCAATGTAAGCTGCGGCCCGACAGTAACCCGCTATGAGCTGCAGCCGGAGCAGGGCGTAAAGGTCAGCCGGATTGTTAATCTTTCGGATGATATCAAATTAAACCTGGCGGCAAAAGACATCCGGATTGAAGCGCCCATTCCGGGAAAGGCCGCCGTGGGAATTGAAGTACCCAATAAGACCAACAGTTCGGTTATGCTCCGGGATCTGCTGGAAAGCCCGGCATTCCGGAAGCATTCCTCCAAACTGGCTTTTGCCGTAGGAAAAGATATTGCAGGGCAGCCGGTGGTAGCGGATATTGCCAAGATGCCTCATCTTCTGATCGCGGGAGCTACGGGCTCCGGAAAATCCGTATGCATCAATACGCTGATAGTCAGCATTCTGTATAAGGCGACACCGGATGAAGTCCGGCTGATTATGATTGATCCCAAGGTGGTGGAGCTGTCTGTATACAATGGCATTCCCCATTTGTACATCCCTGTTGTGACTGATCCCAAGAAGGCTGCCGGCGCCCTGAACTGGGCGGTATCGGAAATGACGGACCGCTATAACCGCTTTGCGGAACTGAATGTGCGTGATCTTGCGGGATATAACGCCCGCGTGGATCAGATAACCGGCGTGGATGAGGAAAAACGCCCGCAGAAGCTGCCGCAGATTGTGATCGTTGTGGACGAGCTGGCAGATCTGATGATGGTGGCCCCGGGAGAGGTGGAAGATGCAATCTGCCGCCTGGCCCAGCTGGCAAGAGCGGCGGGGATCCATCTGATCATAGCGACTCAGCGGCCCTCTGTCAACGTCATTACGGGCCTTATTAAGGCCAATATGCCTTCCCGGATCGCGCTGGCTACTACCTCTGGTGTGGATTCCAGAACAATCCTGGATATGAATGGCGCGGAAAAGCTGCTGGGCAAGGGAGACATGCTGTTTTATCCTCAGGGATATCAGAAACCCGCCCGGGTGCAGGGCGCGTTTATATCTGACGATGAAATCGTAAAGCTGGTGGAATTCCTTTCCAGGAGCGGAGGCGATCATAGCTACGACAGGGAAGTGGAGGAAAAAATCAACAGTTCCGGCGCAGGCGCGCCGGGCGGTTCCGTTTCGGATGAGCAGGACGCTTATTTTGCGGACGCCGGAAAATTCATTATCGAAAAGGACAAAGCATCCATTGGAATGCTTCAGAGAGCTTTTAAAATCGGTTTTAACAGGGCAGCCCGCATTATGGATCAGCTTTGTGATGCGGGAGTTGTAGGAGAAGAGGAAGGCACCAAGCCGCGGAAGATACTGATGACAATGGAGCAGTTTGAAAATTATCTGGAGGAAATGTAAGGATGAAAATATGCTCACAGTGCGGCGCACAGATACCGGATGGAGAAGTATTCTGCCCGGAATGCGGGAAGGAGGTTCAGCTGGTTCCCGACTATGAAACCATGGGGAGCAGGATGCAGCAGGAGGAGGAGCGCCGTAAGGCAGAAGAAGAACAGAAAAGACTTCGCCGTCAGGAGGAGGAACGTCTGGCGGAGGAAGAACGGCAGCGAAAGAAGAAAAGGACGCTTCGTTCTTTGCTTATTCTCGCAGCCGCCGTGGCAGCTGCAATCGTTGTCATATTCTTCGTGCGCGCCTGGCAGGAACAGCAGAATTACAATTCTTTTGACTATCAGCTTTCCAGGGCGGAGTCAGCATACAGCAATAATGACTACGATTCTGCGCTGGAATATGTAACCCGCGCTCTGGCCCTGAACGGAGAGGATCTGGATGCCAGGATGCTGTTGGCTCAGATTTATGAGAAAAACGGCGACCAGGAAAAGGCAATTGCGGAATTTCTGGCTATCGTTGAGGAAAATCCGGATTATGAACCGGCATACGGACAGCTGATCCGAATCTATGAGGAACAGGGGCTTACAGATCAGATCAAGGCGCTGCTGGATAATTGTGAAAGCACGGACGTTCTGGAATATTACAGCGATTATATCTGTGCTGAGCCGTCGGTTTCTCCGGCAGGCGGGTCTTACGATACGGTTCAGCGTCTGACGATCACCGCAGCAGAAGGGACAGTCATTTATTATACCCTGGATGGAAGCGATCCGGATACTTCTGCCCGGAGATACACTTCTCCGGTACAGCTTCCGGAGGGTCATACGACGGTGAAAGCGGTGGCTGTCAATGAACGGGGAATCAGCAGCGATATTGTTCAGGCGGAGTACACCATTACTCTGGCAGTTCCATCCGCCCCATCCGTTACTCCGGCTTCGGGATCCTATACTTCGGAAACAACTTCAGAGATCACAGTGGAAGTTCCTGAAGGCTATACGGCTTATTATGCGTTCGACCAGCGGCCGGATAAAACCAGTACCCGGTATACAGGGCCGGTGCCGATGATGGAAGGAGAGCATATTTTCTACGTTGTTCTGGAGAACCAGGACGGACAGCTGGGCAGAGTGGCTTCCAGAACCTATATTTACGAAGAAATCCCCGAGCCGACGCCCACGCCCACGTCAAGACCGACCAGCACTCCAACGCCTACCAGCCGGCCCACCAGCAAGCCTACCGTGACGGCAGAGCCGACGCCCACGCCGACAAATTCGCCGGAACCAACACCAACGGCAGAACCGACGCCCGAGCCGACGGATTCGCCGGACAACGGTTCTGACACGCAGGAATAGAGCAGATCTTAACGGTACACCGTTAAAATAAAGAAAAAGAGGAGGATACCATGTCATGTACAAGATTTTGAAGGCCGACAAGCTGGCAGCCAATATCTACAGGATGGAAGTAGAGGCGCCGCGAGTTGCGAAACACTGTCAGCCCGGACAGTTTATCATTGTGAAAATGGATGAAAAGGGCGAGCGGATTCCGCTGACTATCTGTGATTACGACCGGGAGAAAGGAACCATTACGATTGTGTTTCAGCCCGTGGGAGCTTCTACCATGGAGATGGCCCGCATGCAGGCCGGTGACGCTTTTGAGGATTTTGTCGGACCTCTGGGCCGTCCCTCGGAATTTGTCAGCGAGGACATTGAAGAGCTGAAGAAAAAACGCATCCTGTTTGTGGCCGGCGGTGTCGGCACTGCGCCGGTGTATCCCCAGGTAAAATGGCTTTGCAGGAGAGGTATCCGTGCGGATGCTATTATTGGCGCCAAGACAAAGGATCTGGTTATTCTTGAAAAAGAATTTCAGGAGGTCTGCAATCTTTATGTAACAACGGATGACGGCTCTTATCAGAGAAAGGGAATGGTAACGCAGGCTATTCAGGATCTGATTGCAGAGGGCAAGCAATATGATATCTGTGTCGCGATCGGTCCTATGATAATGATGAAATTTGTCTGCAAGCTCACCAAAGAACTGGGAATTCCTACCATTGTCAGCATGAATCCGATCATGGTGGATGGAACCGGCATGTGCGGAGCGTGCCGTCTGACTGTAGGTGACGAGGTAAAATTTGCCTGTGTGGACGGACCGGAATTTGACGGACATCTGGTGGATTTTGATCAGGCAATGAAACGCCAGCAGATGTACAAGACGGAAGAGGGCCGCGCGGTTCTCAGACTGCAGGAAGGCGACACCCATCACGGAGGATGCGGATTATGCGGAGGTGACAAATAATGGCAGACGTATTGAAAAAAGTACCAGTCAGGGAACAGGACCCGCAGGAGCGTGCGGCGAATTTTAAAGAAGTATGTTATGGCTACAACCGGGAAGAGGCTATGGAAGAGGCTTCCCGCTGTATACACTGCAAAAATGCGAAATGTATCGGCGGTTGTCCTGTCAATATCAATATCCCGGATTTTATTGCACAGGTAAAAGAAGGCAATATAGAAGCAGCGTATCAGATTATCAGCGAATCCAGCGCCCTGCCGGCCATCTGCGGCCGGGTATGTCCGCAGGAAAGTCAGTGCGAGGGCAAATGTATCAGAGGCGTCAAAGGTGAACCGGTATCCATCGGAAAGCTGGAGCGCTTTGTGGCTGACTGGGCCAGGGAACAGGGGATTCGTCCGGTTCCGGCTTCTGAGAAGAACGGTCACAAAGTGGCTGTTATCGGTTCCGGCCCGGCAGGACTGACCTGTGCCGGCGATCTGGCCCGCATGGGATATGATGTGACCATTTTCGAAGCGCTGCACAAGGCGGGCGGTGTGCTGAGCTATGGCATTCCGGAGTTCCGTCTGCCGAAGGATGAAGTGGTGGCAGCCGAGATCGAGAATGTGAAATCACTGGGTGTAAAGATTGAGACGAACGTAATTATCGGCAAGTCTGTGACAGTAGATGAACTGATGGAGGATGAGGGCTACGAAGCCGTATTCATTGGCTCCGGCGCCGGACTTCCTATGTTCATGGGTATCCCCGGTGAAAACGCCAACGGCGTGTTTTCCGCCAATGAATATCTGACCCGGAACAATCTGATGAAAGCCTTCCGGGAGGATTACGAGACTCCTATCGCCCATGGAAAGAAGGTGGCCGTAGTAGGCGGCGGCAACGTGGCCATGGACGCGGCCCGTACGGCACTTCGTCTGGGAGCGGAGGTTCATATCATCTACCGGCGCAGTGAAGAAGAGCTGCCGGCCCGACGGGAGGAAGTGCATCATGCCAAGGAAGAGGGCATTATCTTCAACCTGCTGACCAATCCCACGGAGATCCTGGTGGACGACAACGGCTGGGTAAAGGGCATTCGCTGTATTCGTATGGAACTGGGAGAGCCGGATGCTTCCGGCAGAAGACGCCCGGTGCCGGTTGAAGGGTCCGAATTCGAAATGGAAGTGGATACGGTCATCATGTCCCTGGGAACTTCACCCAATCCGTTGATTTCCTCTACTACCGAGGGGCTGGATGTAAACCGCAAAAAATGTATTGTAGCGGATGAAGACAACGGCCAGACTTCGAAAGAGGGTGTGTTCGCGGGCGGAGATGCCGTAACAGGTGCCGCGACGGTTATTCTGGCCATGGGAGCCGGAAAAGCTGCCGCAAAGGGAATCCACGAATATATCACCGGAAAGAACCGGAAAAACTGAAAAGATTCAGCGATGAGGCGGGGCGGTCCGATACGGCGGCCCCGTTTTCCATAAGGAGAGATGATGACGAAAATTACGCTGCTGACTGTAGGAAAATTAAAGGAAGATTTTTACCGCCGGGCAGCGGCGGAGTATCAGAAACGGCTTTCCAGATACTGCCGTCTGGAGATTATCGAAGTGGCGGATGAGAAGACGCCGGACGGAGCCGGAGCCGCGGAGGAGGAAGCTGTCCGGAGAAAAGAGGGCGAGCGCCTGAAAAAATATATCCGTGACGGTGCCTATGTGGTCACACTTGAAATCGAGGGGAAAATGTTGGATTCAGAAGAGTTTGCCCGGAGGCTGGACCGGCTGGCCGTCCAGGGAAAAAGCCATCTGATATTTATCATCGGCGGTTCCCTGGGGCTTTCTGATGAAATCTGCCGGAAATCGGATTTTGCGCTGAGCTTTTCCAGAATGACCTTTCCCCATCAGCTTATGCGGGTGATTCTGCTGGAGCAGATTTACCGGGGATACAGGATACTTTCCGGAGAGCCCTATCACAAATGATCAGGGTCAGCCGGTATAGATGCCGTTAACCGTTACGGTGAATACCGCTTCCTGACCGGCCAGATCCGGATTCGGAGAATAGTCGTCCGGAAATGTTACGGTCACTTCTACAGTATCTCCGGGGTGAGAACCGATGAGCTGTTCTTCGAAATCATCGATATAGGAACCTGATCCGATCACCAGATCGGTGCCGTTTCCCTGAGTATTTCCTCCGCTGAATTCTACGCCGTCTATGCCCCTTGTGTTTTTTCACAGCTATTATCCAGAGAAAATATGACTATTTTGTGATGAAAGCAGAGTTTTTATATGGATGACAGGAGGTAATGATTGTG
>DVJR01000116.1 GCA_018716575.1 Candidatus Scatomonas merdavium
TTCTGTAATCGCTCCAATGCGGACGCCTCCGCACTCCCCCATCCGCATCATTTCCAGAATCAGATGCTGGCGGTTCTCATCCCCCAATGCAAGCAGAATCTGCCGGCAGCTTTCAAATTCCTCCGCCAGAAGGTTAATCTCCTGGTGATGCTCCGACATGGATTCACCTCCTTTGGTTCATTTGCTTAAACGATTATACCATAGTTTTTCTTCCTTTGGGCAATGGGAAAGAAAATCGAGACGATTGCCTTTCTCTGACCGCCGTGTTAAACTAAAGAAAATATACCCTGTTGATAAGGGCATACACGCCTTGTCAACAGGGTAGAGGAGTTGTGATTTTATGAAATTTACAGAACGTATCCGGAAACCTTCCGTCCGCCGGCTGACCCCGCTCCACGGGATCGCAGCCTTTGTCATCATTATGCTGCTGTTTCTCTTTGTCTTTGCGCCCCTGCAGTACTATTTCGGCATGCTGGGGCTGGCGCTGACGGAGCTGGGGCTTCTGGCCTGCACCCTTCTTGCTGTCCGCATCACCGGACAGAGCTTCCGCAGCGTCTTTCCCATCCGGCTTCCGAAATTCGGCCAGGTGATGGGAACCCTGCTGCTCTGGGCCGGCTGCTTTCTGTCGGTTATGCTGGTGACTCTGATTCTCATGTGCTTTTTCCCGGAAGGATATCTGCAGGTCAGCAGCAGCATAAATTCTGTCTTTTCCACAGTTCCGGCGCCCTTGCGCTTCTTTATCGTTGCTGTGATGCCTGCCGTCTGTGAGGAAGCCATGCACAGAGGTTTTATCCAGTACAGTTTTCAGTCAATCCGCAGGGACTGGGTTATCATTCTCTGCATGGGACTGATTTTCGGTCTGTTCCACATGGACCCTTACCGTTTTCTCCCTACGGCCCTGCTGGGCATCGGGTTATCCTATGTCATGCAGAAGACTCACAATCTTCTATTGCCGGCCCTGTTTCATTTTACCAATAATTTTCTGTCGTTCCTGTCCACGCTTGGCGCCCCGGCAGAGACCGCAGAACAGTCTGCCGCGCTGATGACCGGGCCTTCCTGGCTTCTGCCCGCTCTTGGCTCCTACCTGATGCTCGGAGCGCTGGCTCCGGTTCTGCTTTATACAGGAAGTTATCTGATTCGCAGAGCCTCCGGTTCTCTTCCCAGAAGATCTCAGGGGCAGACTATCACTACAGTCATTGTCATTCTTCTGCTCAGCGGCATCATGCTGATCTCAGGCTTTGCGCTGCTTCTTTTCAGCGCCAGCAGATTAATGAATACGGAATCATTCTTGCAGATAGGAATGTCCTGAAAAACAGGATAAACCGGATAAAAAAGTATTCCAAAAACCAGGGCGGCCCCCGTGATCCGGAGATGCTTCTCCAGACCGCAGGGGCCGCCCTTTCTTATCTGTTGAATTCTGTTATTCTTTCTTCTTTGTTCCAAAAAGGCCGGACTTATACGCATCCACATACTCGACACAGCTGCCTTCTTCTTCCAGGCCCAGCAATGCGGCCGCCGCATAAGCGGCACCCAAAACATCTCTGTCCACATCATTCAGATTCATGGCGTCCACGCCGGCTCCCAGCCTTTTCATCGCAAGAGCGACCGCCGCCATTTCTGCGTATTTCCGTCCTTCCTGTTCAGAAACGCCTCTCTCCGAAAGCGGAAAGCCGCAGCTTTCTGCCCCACTTTTCTGTACAGCAGCCGCCAGGTCCTGCTGCCTGTCCTCCGGAAACGCCAGCAGCTTTTCCGCCGCGTCAGCCACAGCCAGGAGGCCGCGGTCCAGCGGGTCCAGAATGCCGCAGTCCAGACCGTGGGCCAGCATCAGCACCGCAAAGCTGTAGTTCATATATTTCCGCGCCGGCAGACCATGGGAAATATTGCTGATGGCAGAAGTAATGTGAAGCGCGGGATACCTGCTCCGGATCTCATCAGCCACCTTTGCGACCATGGCGATTCCCGGGCCGTCTTCCTGCTCCGGATCGATATAAGCCTCTGCTTCGACGATCGGATCAATATGGATTCTGGACGGATCGATTCCGTATGCTTCTGCTTTTCTCATAATCCCGTCAAGGACCTTCAGTCTGTCAGCAGCGCATTTGGGAATCCCGTCATCGTCACTGAGCATGGCAATCACTTCCCAGCCCGGATTTTCTCTCATAATTCCAAATATCCTGTCAACCTCTTTCGTCTTTTCCATGGACACAGAATTAAAGAGTCCGGGCCGTCTGCAGAACTGATATGCCCGCGCCAGCGTCTCCGTGCTTGGACTGTCTATGGAAATGGGCGTATCGGTAACGCTCTGGACCTGATCAATCATCCAGCGAAGCGTCTCCAGCTCTTCAAATTCCACAGAAGCGCATACATCGATGAAATCAGCTCCTGCTTCCGCCTGCCTGCGCGCCATATCACGAATCCAGTCCGCATCCCGCCGTGCAATCGCTCTTGCGGCAGCCGGAATGCTTCCATTGATCTTCTCACCAACAACAATCATGCCACACCTTTTATTTCTTATAGGTTCCGTACTTTTCAAAGCATTCCAGCTCAAAAAGCATCGTCTCTTTCGTAATGCCGATAGCGTCAAGGTAACCGTACTCTACGCCGATAAATCCGCCCTTCGGAGTTCCCCATTTCTCTATCAGTTCTTTTGCTTCTCTCTCAATTTTCTCTCTGTCTCCTGTAGGAAGCGTATCCTGGATGTCTACAGAAGCTT
>DVJR01000117.1 GCA_018716575.1 Candidatus Scatomonas merdavium
TTTATGACCCTGCGGGAGACGCGGTATATGTCCGCGTAAAAGGCCAGGTTATCGTATACGGACAGGCGCTCGTACAGGCCGAAGCTGTCCATCATTACGCCGATCTGCCTGCGCTCTGCCCTGCGAAGTTCCCTGGTATCGCGGCCGAAGAGCTCAGCGGCTCCTCCATCTGGCCGGAGCTGTCCGGTCAGAACCTTGATCAGAGTCGTTTTTCCGGCTCCGGACGGTCCCAGAAGCCCGAAAATTTCCCCTTCCTGCACATGTAGGGTGACGCGGTTTAAAATCTGCTTTCGGGTGAAGTAAAAAGAAAGATTTCTGGCTGTGATCACGTCATTCATTGCGCTTCTCCTCCGTTTCCTTTAAGCGGCGCAGCGCCTCCTCCATCTGCCGGTTTTCCGATTTTTCTCTGAGAGTCATAAAAAGGTAGCTTCCGAGAAATGAGACGCCAAAGCAGAGGAAGAACATCGCCCAGAGCTGCCCTCTGTCCGCGGGAAACCAGTGAAACATGAGGATAAAGGCTGCGATAACGAGGACTACGGAAGAAAGCATACAGAGCATACGCAGCCAGATCGGCATTTTTTTAATCAGCGTATCCGTAAAAAAAAGAATCCGAAGCCCCGTGATCAGAGCGGCAATCAGCAGAAACTGAAAAGCAGTTTTCACCGAAAGCCCCAGACTGCCCAGCTCAAACAGGCTGGAAATGCTTTTGGCTGAATCTCCGAAGAAAAGGCAGAAAAGATTCATAACGAGCATCATGAATCCAAACAGGATCATGATCTGCCCAAGATAGTCAAAAACTGTTTTCTTTTTATCCATGCTATATAACTCCTAATCTTTTTTTCAGCTCGTCGGCGTACTGCCGGGAAGCGATAATCTGTTCACCATTTGACATCGTAATCCGGACTCTTCTGTTGATATCGGCCTTCAGCGACTGAATATTCTGCAGATGAATCAGGAACGATTTGCTCACGCGGATGAAGCCGTATTCTTCAAGCCGCTGTTCCAGCTCGTACAGCCGGAAATCCGACTCATAGACGTCATCCCTTGTGTAGATAAAGCACTTTCTGTCCACGCTCTCTATATAAATGACCGAGGCCGTATCCACCAGATAGACTTCGGCGCCTTTTTTCGCCGTAAGCTGATGATTCATCATCCGCAGAGTGGCCAAAAGCTTTTCTATGTCAGGCGTCAGATGCCTGCAGGTAACCGATATTTTCAGATCCTCCGCGTTTTCATCGACCAGAACCTCTATTTTCAAAACACCACCGCCTTCCCGGAAATTTCATGCTTCATTATACAGTCTCCCCCGCCGCCGATCAATCCACCCTGACACAAGCTGCCACATTCCCCGCATAAGCTGCCGCGCTCCTTCGCCTTTTCTCTTAAAATCTCTGCGGGCGGGTCGGGGATTTTCCGCCGCAGAGGCCAGGAAGGGGAGGAACATGGGATGGAGACTGCCTTTGGAGAAGCGTTAGAATATCCTGCGTTCCGGGAATAATCCGTTGGGTGCGGGCGGGTCATTGCCTGAGCGACAGCGAGTTTTGACCCGCCCGCATCCGGTTTTAGGATTATTTTCGGAATGCGTAGATATTCTTCGCTTCGAAACCAGCAGTCGGAATCCCATGCCCCTCCCCTTCCGTCCTCAGCGCATAAAAATCCCCGTCCCCGCCCGCAAATTTCCGATTCCTTTTTGGCCGTTCTTGGTATATAATAGGCATAGTATAAAAAAACGGAGGTGCCGATATGGATTATAAGGAAATTTATGAATCCTGGCTGAGCAATCCTTACTTTGATGAGGATACGAAAGATGAACTGCGCGCGATTGCGGAAGATGAGAATGAAATCAAGGAAAGATTTTATAAGGAGCTGGAATTCGGGACTGCAGGTCTTCGCGGCATTATCGGAGCAGGCACAAACCGGATGAACATTTACACTGTACGGAAAACAACACAGGGGCTGGCAAACTATATTCTGGCTGTGAACGGACAGGACAAGGGCGTGGCTATCGCCTATGATTCCCGCCGCATGTCGCCGGAATTTGCCAGCGAAGCGGCGCTGTGCCTGGCGGCTAATGGTGTAAAGGCTTATATTTTTGAGTCTCTGCGTCCCACGCCGGAGCTGTCTTTTGCTCTGCGGAAGCTGGGCTGCATCGCGGGTATCAATATCACGGCCAGCCATAATCCGCCGGAATACAACGGCTACAAGGTATACTGGGAGGACGGAGCCCAGATTACGCCGCCTCATGATACCGGCATCATGGATGAAGTGCAGAAGGTGACAGATTACAATGAAGTGAAGACCATGAGCCGTGCAGATGCGGAGAAGGCCGGTCTCTATCAGGTGATCGGGCAGGAAGTAGACGATGCGTACATCGCTGAGCTGAAGAGCCAGGTGCTGCATATGGACGCCATCAAAGCTGCGGCAAAGGATCTGAAGATCGTTTATTCGCCGCTGCACGGCACAGGAAATATCCCGGCCCGCCGCGTGCTGAAGGAGCTGGGCTTTGAAAATGTATACGTAGTAAAAGAGCAGGAATTGCCGGACGGCGAATTCCCGACGGTAAGCTATCCCAATCCGGAAGCGGAAGAGGCCTTTGAGCTGGGCCTGAAGCTGGCGAAGGAAGTGGATGCCGACCTGGTTCTGGCTACCGATCCCGATGCGGACCGGCTGGGCGTACGGGTGAAGGATGCGAAGACCGGCGAATATCATACACTGACCGGAAATATGTCCGGCTGCCTGCTGGCTGATTATGAAATCGGCCAGAAGAAGGAGCTGCAGGGCCTGCCGGAGGACGGCGCGCTGATTACTACCATCGTGTCCACCAATATGGCCGGGGCTATCGCGCGCTATTACGGCGTGAAGCTGATTGAGGTCCTGACAGGCTTCAAATATATCGGCCAGCAGATTTTAAATTTTGAAACCTGCGGAAAGGGTACATATCTGTTCGGATTTGAGGAAAGCTATGGATGTCTGATCGGCACCCATGCCCGGGACAAGGATGCTATTGTGGCCACCATGGCGCTCTGTGAGGCTGCAGCTTATTATAAGACAAAGAATATGACTCTGTGGGACGCCATGATCCAGATGTACGAACGGTACGGCTATTACAAGGATGAAATCCAGTCCATCACCCTGAAGGGTATCGAAGGCCTGGAGAAAATCCAGGAGATCATGAACACGCTCCGCAAGAATCCTCCGAAGGAGATCGGCGGCTATGCCGTGCAGGCGTTCCGGGATTATAAAGAGGACAAGATTGTGAACTTTACGGACGGAACTGCCGGTACAACCGGGCTGCCGAGTTCGAATGTGCTGTATTTTGATCTGGAGGATGATGCATGGCTCTGCGTGCGTCCGTCCGGAACGGAGCCGAAGATCAAGTTCTATTACGGAATCAAGGGCAGTTCTCTGGAGGATGCCGATGAAAAATCGGCCGCCATGGGAAAAGCTGTGCTGGATATGATTGACAAAATGATGTGAGACATGAGGAAGACAGACAGGATGAACGAAGAGAAAAAAGCAGCGGAGAAAGAGAACAGATATACATGGGAGGATTTTCGGAGAATTATCGAAAAGCTTCGGGCGCCGGGAGGCTGCCCCTGGGACCGGGAACAGACCCATGCTTCTCTCAAGGGCTGCATGATTGAAGAGGC
Organism: Candidatus Scatomonas merdavium; assembly: GCA_018716575.1. Lineage (GTDB taxonomy): Bacteria > Bacillota > Clostridia > Lachnospirales > Lachnospiraceae > Scatomonas > Scatomonas merdavium. The sequence continues at coordinate 3,651 of DVJR01000117.1, forward strand.
TTACGAAGCAGTAGAGGGAATCCGCATTCTGGATGAGACCGGCAATGCGGATAACCTGCAGGAAGAGCTGGGTGATGTGCTGATGCAGGTGTTTCTGCACAGCCAGATCGCCCGGGAAGAGGGCCTTTTTGATCTGGATGACGTGGTGGACGGCATCAGCCGGAAGATGATATACCGCCATCCTCATGTATTCGGAAATGCTGAGGCGGATACTTCAGAAAAAGTACTGCAGAACTGGGAAGAGCTGAAAAAGCAGGAAAAAGGAAACCTGTCTCCGGAACAGGAGATTGCGGCAGTGCCCCGCAGCCTTCCGGCGCTGATCAGGACATCCAAAATTCTGAAGAAAATGGACCGCAGCTACAGCGTATTTCAGAATGAGAAGGATAGCTGTCAGGAAGCGGAAGAGGCTCTGAACTGTGTAATGACATCAGAAGATGAGAAGGAAGTTCGTCAGGCGGCAGGAAATCTTCTGCTTCAGATCTGCAATGTGCTCAGGCTGAGGAATATCAGTGCGGAGGAAGCGCTGACGGACGCCCTGGAAAAGCTGTTAAAAATGTATGAAATACCCGAATGTCCTTGACAAAAGGGCAGGCGGAGTATATAAATATGTGTAGAGTTATACTAGGCGACTGTTCATCCGCAGAAGCAGGTGAATGCATAAAGTTAATTCTGATTCCAATTATGTAGAAAAACACAACAGGAGGAATTTACTCATGAACAAAACAGAATTAGTAGCAGCTATGGCTGAGCAGACTCAGCTTTCCAAAAAGGATACTGAAGCGGCACTGAAAGCGTTTGTAGACGTGGTAGCCGCAGAGCTGAAGAACGGAGGAAAGGTTCAGCTGGTAGGCTTTGGAACCTTCGAAGTATCCGAGCGCGCAGCCAGAGAGGGAAGAAATCCGCAGACCGGAGCTTCCATGCAGATCAAGGCTTCCAAGACTCCGAAATTCAAAGCCGGCAAGGCTCTGAAGGACATGCTGAACTAATTAATTTATGCGACTGGATAAATATCTGAAGGTGTCCAGGCTGATCAAGAGGCGTACAGTCGCCAATGAAGCCTGTGATGCAGGACGTGTTTTGATTAATGACAGACCGGCCAAAGCGTCTGCCCAGGTAAAAGCCGGAGATGTGCTGGAGATTGCGTTTGGGACGAAATCGGTGAAGGTGGAAGTCCTGAACGTACAGGAGACGGTTAAGAAGGAAGAGGCGCAGGAGCTGTACCGGTATCTGTGAAACCGGGGAATAAGTGAAAAAGAGCTTCCATATAATGGAGAATAGACCATTATATGGAGGCCTTTTTTATATGGAAGAGCGCGTGCACTGCCTGACTCTTTCCCAGAGAAAGAAAGGTACGGTAACGGGTGTGCTGGATGTATTTGCCTTTGACGAGCATGAAATTCTTCTGAAAACCAGCCAGGGGATGCTGACAGTAAAAGGAAAGGAGCTGCATGTAAGCCGGCTGGAGCTGGAAAAGGGCGAAGTTGATCTGGACGGAGAGGTGGATACCCTGGTATACAGCGGGCGTGAGCCAAAGAAGAAACAGGGCTCTCTGCTGTCACGGATGTTCGGGTAACAGATATGAGCAGTTATATGACGGGAGAGCTGCTGCTTTTTGCGCGGGCTGTCTGGTACGGCGCATGTCTTCTGCTTCTGTATGATGTTCTGAGAATACTTCGGCGCACCATTCACCATGGACCGGTCTGGACGGCTGTGGAGGACATCCTGTATTGGGTGTTCTGCGCCGTCTGGCTGTTCAGCCGGTTCTATCAGGAAAACGACGGAATTCTGAGGGCGTATTTTTTTGCCGGCATTTTTCTGGGGGCTCTTGCGTGCAGAGCAAGTATCAGCCGTTTTTTTGTCGGATTTGGCGTCTGGCTGCTGCGCGGCTGCGGGAAAATATTGGGAATTCCGTTGAAAGGCGCAAAAAGAATGATAAAAAGGTTGAAAATTCAGTTGTTTCGGTTTAAAATCAACTTAAATGTTTCTTTGAATAGGAAAAAGGAAAAAAAGGTTGTCGGGAATGAAAAAAACGAAAAACAGAAACAGCCGAAAAGCAGCAAGAGCACACAGGAATAAAGTGACGATGATCGGAATTACCAGTGTAGTCTGTCTGCTGATGGTGATTCTGCTGGTGCAGGGTCAGAGGCTGAATGCTCAGGCATCGGCCAATGAACAGAGGATGGCTGAACTGGAGCAGCAGATAGAAGATGAGAACCAGAGAACCCAGGAGATTGGGGATCTGGAAGAATATATGCAGAGTGACGAATATCTGGAAAAGGTAGCTAAGGACAAATTGGGCCTGATTAAGGACGGAGAAATTATTTTCAAGGAATCCGATGGGGAATGACGTCGGTTTCTGCTGAAAACTTTTTCTGTTTTTCTGAACGGCTTTGACAAAGTTTTTATAGCGGAGCGTCTATAATACTCCCTTGAAGAATGCCCGGCTTGCGGGCCGGAACAGGCAGGAGGGGAGTGACGGATGCACGAAGGAATGATTGCCATGCTCGGGATTATCGCTGTTTTAGTGATACGGGACATGGCAAAAACTGTCTTATCAGGGAAAAAAGACAAAAATCTGTCTGAAATATACGAACACCATCCCCAAAAGGAGCAGATGGAGAGATATGCGGCTTCCTTTCGGAAGCTGGCCAACTCTTTTTATGACATGCCTTTCCGGAAAGAAAGTCTGACCGCATCGGAGACGGAAGAGATTTTCGGAAAAATGCAGAAAGGCGTCTGTTCCCGGTGTCCCAGAGCGGAATCCTGCTGGAATCTCTGCTATCATCTGACATATCAGCAGGGCTGTGAGCTTCTGAACGCCCTGGAGAACGGCGGACGGGACGAGCTTACGAAGGCCTTTGGAGACTGGACGGAGCACTGCGTGAACGGGGCGAGATTTCTTGAGGAAATCCGGGATGAATTTATGAAAAGCCGGCAGGAGCTTATGTGGAATAACCGCCTGATTGAAAACCGGCTGGCTGTAGCGGAGCAGCTGGGTGAAGTGGCACATATCATGCAGATGGCGGCGGAGGATATATACAGCATCACGGGAGTTCCCCATGAGCTGGAAGATCAGGCCCGGAAAAATCTGAAGAAGCATCATGTGGTGGTAAAGAAGATGTGGATGCTGGAAAAGCCGGAAGAACACCTGAAGATCTTTCTGACCATGCGGGTGCGGGGAGGCCAGTGTGTGACTGTGGGCGAGGTGGCCAGAGAACTGTCTGCTATCTGCAGTACCCGGCTGGTGCCGGCCCGGGAGGGCCGGAATGTGCTGAACAGTGATTATTCCACGGTGCTTTTTACAGAAGACACTAATTATCGGGTGCTCTACAGCGCGGCAAAGGTGACGAAGGAGAAGGAAACTGTCTCAGGGGACAGCTATGCCTGCCGGGATGAGGAAGGGCAGCTGGTTATGTGCCTGTCCGATGGTATGGGCTCTGGCCTGGCCGCCAGCCGGGAGAGCGAGGCGGTGGTGGAGCTTCTGGAAGAATTTATCACTTCGGGCTTCACCCGGGAGACGGCGGCAAAGATGATCAATTCGGCGCTGGTGCTGCAGCGGAGCGGCGGGATGTTTTCTACGGTGGATATTTGTGAGCTGAACCTGTATACAGGAGTGTGCAGTTTTCTGAAGGCGGGAGCGGCGGCCTCTTTTATCCGGAGAGATCAGTGGGTAGAGACCATCAGTTCCACCAGCATGGCGGCAGGACTGGTGCAGCGGCTGGATTTCGACACGGCTGTGAAGAAAATGTACGATGGAGACTATCTGGTGATGGTGACGGATGGAGTGCTGGATGCTCTGCCGGTTCAGAAGGAAGAGGAGACGATGAAGGAAATACTGTTGGATATACACTGCACATCGCCCCGCGAATTTGGACGGGCTGTGCTGGAACGAGTGCTGGGATACTGCGGTTACCGCGCCAGAGACGATATGACGGTGCTGGTAGCCGGCGTGTGGAAAAAAGCATAGGAGTTGCCATGAGAGAAAAAATACTGGAGTTTATGAAAAAGAATAAAATGGCGGAGCCGGGTGACGTGCTTTGCGTCGGCTTTTCCGGCGGCGCGGATTCTGTGTGCCTGCTGCTGCTGCTGGAGGAGCTTTCCCGGGAGCTTGCCTTCCGGCTGCAGGCGGTGCATGTGAACCATGGGCTGCGGGGAGCGGAGAGCGATGGCGATCAGGAGTTTGCAGAAAAATTTTGCAGAGAGCGGGGGATACCGCTCTTTGTCTATGCGTGTCCGGTGGCGCAGATGGCAGCGGAAAGCCATATGGGACTGGAAGAGGCTGGCCGTGCGGCACGACGGCAGGTGTTCGAAGAGTGTGTAAGGGAAAATGGGGCAACCAGAATTGCCCTGGCTCATCATCAGAACGATCTGGCGGAAACGGCTCTGTTTCATCTGGCACGGGGATCGTCGCTTCGGGGGCTCTCTTCTATCCGGCCGGTGAACGGACGGATCATCCGGCCTCTTCTGTGCGTGACCCGTCGGGAAATTGAACAATACCTGAAAAATCTGGGAATTGCCTGGCGGACGGACAGCTCTAATCTGTCTGTGGATTATACCAGAAATATTATTCGGCACAATGTAATTCCCTGCCTGGAAGAGCAAGTAAATGAGCGTGCCGTGCTGCATATAGCTGAAGCGGCCGGAGATCTGGCAGAAGCGGATGAATTTTTGCGGCGGGAGGCAAAAATGCGTCTGGGGCGGATAGGAAGGAAAATGAAAAAAAATGGCAGAGATGCCTGGCTGCTGACAGAGGAGCTGACGGAAGAGCCGGGAATTCTGCAGGGATATATCATACTGGCATGCCTGGAAGAGCTGACGGGTGACCGGAGGAATCTGACACGGGAACATGTCCGTATGGCTCGGGATCTGATGGGGCGCCGGACAGGAAAACAGGTAAATTTGCCGTATGGAATTGAAGGAAGGCGCACTTATGAAGGAGTGCTGCTTTTAAAGAACGGAGTGAAAAGAGAACCTGGAATGAAGCCGACGAAAAGTCCGGAGATTTCAATTGCCGGAAGCAGCGCCTGCCAGGTGGGAGACTGCCGCGTGTCCTGGGAAATTTTTGCCGGAAACATGGAAAAAATCCCGGAAAAGACGTATACGAAATGGCTGGATTATGATAGAATAAAAAATGGTCTGGTTCTCCGGACCAGAAGAAAAGGCGATTATCTGGTGATTAACGCGGCCGGAGGCCGTAAGAAGCTGAAGGACTACATGATCGACTGCAAAATTCCGGCGGAGGAACGGAATTCTGTTCTGCTGCTGGCATCCGGCTCCGAGATTATCTGGGTGGTGGGATACCGCATCGGGGAGAGCGGCAGGGTCAGCGGAGATACGCGCCAGATTCTGCGTATAGAGGTAACGGGAGGAAATATACATGAGCGAAAGAATCCGGACATTGATTGAAGAAGAGCGGGTTGCGGCCCGGATCAGGGAACTGGGTGAGGATATCAGCCGGGAATATGAGGGCAGGGAGGTGCATCTGATCTGCGTTCTTAAGGGCGGCGTATTTTTTATGTGCGATCTGGCAAAGCGGATTACCGTTCCGGTGACGATGGATTTTATGTCCGTATCCAGCTACGGAGCGGGTACCAGCTCCAGCGGAGTGGTGAAGATTGTCAAAGATCTGGATCAGCCGCTGGAGGGGAAAGATGTATTGATTGTAGAGGATATTATAGATTCCGGAAGAACGCTGAGTTATCTGATAGAGATCCTGAAAAAGCGTCATCCCAGAAGCCTGCGGCTCTGTACGCTGCTGGACAAGCCGGAAAGGCGGGTAGTGGATAATGTACAGGTAGATTACTGCGGCTTCCAGATTCCCGATGAATTTGTGGTAGGCTACGGCCTGGATTATGACCAGAAGTATCGGAACCTTCCGTACATAGGAGTCGTGGAATTTTTATAAAACAGGCATTTAAAGGAGAATAAAGTGAACAGACAAAGAGGATGGGGCACGTATCTGGTACTGATCATTGTGCTGATCGTACTGTTTATGTATTTGCCCAGCGTCATGAATCAGAGTGAAAGTGTATCGAATACAGCATATGAGGAAATGCTGGAGAACGGAGAAATTGTCAGCGCCACTATTGAGCAGAATCAGGAGACGCCCACGGGTTCCATACAGTTTCAGACGGAGGATGGCGCAACAGGGCGCGTGAATGTCAGCGATGTAGTGGAGGCGGAGAATGAACTGAAGGCACAGGGTGTAACTATTACAGTCAACAGTGTATCCAGGGACAATCTCTTTTTCTCCCTGATACTTCCTGTACTGCTGGTTGGGCTGGTGGTGATCATTTTCATGTCCATGATGAACCGGTCAGCCGGCGGCGGCAGCAGTACCAATGCCAGGATGATGAATTTCGGCAAAAGCAGAGCCAGAATGACAACGGATCAGGACAAAAAAGTATTGTTCGCTGATGTGGCAGGGCTGTCGGAGGAAAAAGAGGATCTGGTGGAAATTGTGGATTTTCTGAAGAATCCTCAGAAATATATCCGGGTAGGAGCCAGAATTCCCAAAGGTGTGCTGCTGGTGGGGCCTCCGGGAACGGGAAAGACGCTGCTGGCCAAGGCGGTAGCCGGAGAAGCCGGAGTGCCGTTTTTCTCCATATCAGGTTCGGATTTTGTGGAAATGTTTGTAGGCGTAGGCGCTTCCCGTGTCCGCGACCTGTTCGAGGACGCTAAGAAAAACGCGCCCTGCATTATTTTCATTGATGAGATCGACGCTGTGGCCCGCCGGAGAGGCACCGGTATGGGCGGCGGCCACGATGAGAGAGAGCAGACGCTGAATCAGCTCCTGGTAGAGATGGATGGTTTCGGCGTCAATGAGGGAATTATCGTTATGGCGGCTACGAACCGGGTAGATATTCTGGATCCGGCGATTCTTCGCCCGGGCCGTTTTGACCGTCGTGTAGCGGTGGGCGTTCCGGATGTGCGCGGCAGGGAAGAGATCCTGCGCGTTCATGCCAAGGGAAAGCCCCTGGGCGATGACGTGGATCTGAAGCAGATTGCCCAGACCACGGCCGGATTCACCGGCGCGGAACTGGAAAATCTTCTGAATGAGGCGGCTATCCATGCAGCCAAAGCCGGCCGGGCATACCTCACCCAGGATGACATCAAGGAATCCTTCATTAAAGTAGGCGTGGGGACAGAGAAGAAGAGCCGCGTGATTTCAGACAAGGAAAAGCGGATTACAGCCTATCATGAAGCGGGCCATGCAATCCTGTTCCATGTACTTCCGGATATGGAGCCGGTCTATACGATTTCCATCATTCCCACCGGGCCGGGAGCGGCAGGGTATACCATGCCCCAGCCGGAAAATGACGATCTGTTCAATACAAAGGGCAAGATGCTGCAGTACATTACGGTCTGCCTTGGCGGCCGAGTGGCAGAGGAGATGGTCTTTGACGACATCACCACCGGCGCGTCCGAGGATATCAAGCGCGCCACAGCTACAGCCAGAGCCATGGTCACGAAATACGGCATGTCCACCAAGCTGGGGCTGGTGGCCTACGGGGAGGATTCCGACGAGGTATTCATCGGCAGAGACTGGGGCCATACCAAGAATTTCAGCGAGAATGTGGCAGCCGCCATTGATGAGGAAGTCAAGGAGATTGTGGAAAGCTGCCACAGCAGAGCGCGCGACCTGATTTCCGGACACAAATATGTTCTGGAAGAGTGTGCAAAACAGCTGATTACAAAAGAAAAGCTGAATCGGCAGGAATTTGAGGCAATTTTTGACGAGGAATCAAAGGCGCTGGAAGAACAGAATTAAAAAGTGCACAAAAAATAAAGTGAAATTTTGCGAGGTTTGTGCACACTTTTTGGGGGACATATGCTACTATAATTAACGTAAAAACCCCCCAATACATTATATAGTTTTTGCTACACCCCATAAGAAGAAATACCTTCTCCAAAAAAGGCAGCTCAGAACGAGCTGCCTTTTTTCCGGTCATACGGAAAAAGAAAGGTAAACTGGTTGTAAACTTTCGGTTTGTCGGGTAAAATAGAATAGACAGAATAGAAAGCAAAATTTTGTTTTGCATATCCAAAGGGCATGCCGCAATATGTGCCTTCTGGGTGGAGTTGCGGCATATGTCGCTCCATAAAGAATGAAAAGAGGATTTTTGATGGGTATTGAAAGGGCGCAGGATTATACAATTAAGATGCGTGCTCTGTTTAGCAAGCGCGCGCTGTACAGTGACGAGACAGAAATGTATCAGTCGCCGAATGAGCCGGAACCGGGAGATACGGTGCGGGTCAGGTTCCGAACCCTGAGAAATAATGTGGATGCCGTTTATATAATCAGTGGATCCATACGGAAGGAAATGGAGCTGGAAGGGTCGGAGAATGGCTTTGACTACTTTTGTATCGACATTCCTGTGGGGCATGAGACGATTCTTTATTATTTTGAGATTCAGTATGGAAAGATGACGTGCTATTACAATAAGCTGGGCGTGAGCCGCGATCTGCAGGAAGCCTATTCTTTTGGTATTGTACCGGGGTTCCGGACGCCGGACTGGGCCAAGGGCGCGGTCATGTATCAGATTTTTGTGGACCGGTTCTGCAACGGGGATCCCTCCAACGATGTGGAGACCGGGGAATACAGCTATATTCACGAGCATGTAACCCGGGTGACGGACTGGAACCGGTCTGTTCAGAATATGGATGTGCGGAATTTCTACGGCGGTGATCTGCAGGGAGTCATTGACAAGCTGGATTATCTGCAGGAGCTGGGCGTGGAGGTTATTTATCTGAATCCGATCTTCGTATCTCCGTCCAATCACAAATACGACTGCCAGGATTACGATTATGTCGATCCCCATATCGGGAAGATTGTTGCGGAGGAAGAAGGGCTGCTGCCGCCTGGTGTGCAGGACAACAGCCGGGCCCGGCGCTATATAAGCAGAGTGACAGATAAGAGAAATCTCGAAGCCAGCAATCAGCTGCTGATTTATCTGATCGAAGAGGTACACCGCAGGGGAATGAGGATTATCCTGGACGGCGTATTTAATCATTGCGGTTCCTTTAATAAATGGATGGACCGGGAGCGGATCTATGAGAAGCAGGAGGGCTATGAAAAAGGTGCCTATGTTTCCAAGGACAGTCCCTACCATTCCTATTTCAAATTTCTCAATGAGCATAACTGGCCCTACAATGAATTTTACGATGGCTGGTGGGGCCATAATACGCTGCCCAAGCTGAATTATGAGGCGTCCCCGGAGCTGATGGAGGATATCATGCGGGTGGCCAGAAAATGGGTATCTCCGCCCTTTAACGCCGATGGCTGGAGGCTGGATGTGGCGGCGGATCTGGGTCATTCACCGGAATTTAACCATCATTTCTGGAAGGAATTCCGCCGGAACGTCAAAGAGGCTAATCCAGACGCCCTGATACTGGCGGAGCATTACGGCGATGCCAGCTCCTGGCTGCAGGGCGACGAATGGGATTCGGTGATGAATTACGACGCCTTTATGGAGCCGGTATCCTGGTTCCTGACAGGCATGGAGAAGCACAGCGACAGCTTCCGGCAGGATCTGCTGGGCAATAGTGACAGCTTCTGCGATGCAATGCGGTATCATATGGCGTCTTTCTATATGGCGTCTCTGCAGACGGCCATGAACGAACTGGATAATCATGATCATTCCCGGTTCCTGACCCGGACAAACCACCGGGTGGGGCGGCTGGAAAATTCAGGCGCCCATGCGGCGGAGGAAGGCGTGAATCCGGCGGTGATGCGCGAGGCGGTAGTCATCCAGATGACCTGGCCGGGCGCGCCTACCATTTACTACGGCGACGAGGCCGGAGTCTGCGGATTTACAGATCCGGATAACCGGCGGACCTATCCCTGGGGCAGGGAGAATCAGGAGATGCTGCGGTTCTACCGGGAGATCATACAGATTCACAAGCGCTTTCCTGTGCTGCGGAAGGGTTCGGTAAAGATTCTTCACCAGGATTACAATCTGCTGGTATTTGGCCGTTTTGACCGGGAAGAGCAGGTAATTGTGGCGGTGAATAACCGTAACGAGCGAGTCAGCGTGGAGATTCCCGTGTGGGAGACCGGGATTTCCAGGATCAGTCAGAGCGAGATCATGGAAGAGGTCTTTCGGACGGATGCAGGCGGCTTTGCGTCGGAAAGCCGCGTATTTACAGTGGCTGCCGGGATTATGAATCTGGAGCTGGAAGCGCAGGGCGCCGCCGTGTTCTGCCACCGGGAAGAGAAAAAGGATGAAACAAACGGAGAAGGCGACGCCTGCTGAGGCGCGGACGGAACCGGGGCTGCGGATAGCAGTGAAAATGCTTGCAATTCGCTGAGAAATAGGATATAATCATACACTGTAGAACGGCAGTCAATGTGGACGGATTCCCGAGTGGCCAAAGGGGACAGACTGTAAATCTGCTGCAAATTGCTTCGGTGGTTCGAATCCACCTCCGTCCATAGGCCGGCGTGGCGGAACTGGCAGACGCCCGGGACTTAAAATCCCGTGGGTAGCGATACCCGTACCGGTTCGATCCCGGTCGCCGGCATGACAGGAACAGAGGTCGTGATTTGAGATCTGGAGACAGATCTTCAGATCGCGGCTTCTTTTTTTGGCAGCCGGAACGGTTATCCGGGCGCAGAAGCGGAAACGGCGGAGAGGATTGATGAAAAAATACATATTGGAAAAAAAGAAAATTCCCTCTACAGGGCGCAATATAAAAATCTGGATTTTCCGGCCGGTGCGTCATGAGAATGAGAAAACGGCAAAAGCTGGGGCACCGGGAGTTCTCTGGATTCACGGCGGCGGCTATGTGACCGGGATGGCGCAGATGATTTATTTTTCCCGGGCGCTTCCGCTGGTGAAGAAATATGGCGCGGTGGTGGTCACCCCGGCCTACCGGCTGTCGGGGGAGGCGCCTTATCCGGCGGCTCTGGAGGACTGCTATGCCGCGCTGAAGTATCTGAAGGAGCATGCGGCAGAGCTGAGGGTGGATGACAGCCGCCTTATGGTGGGCGGTGAAAGCGCCGGCGGCGGACTCACAGCTGCTCTCTGTATGTATGCCCGGGACCGGGGAGAGGTCAGCATCGCGTATCAGATGCCCCTTTACCCCATGATCGACGACCGGGATACGGACTCGTCCAGAGATAACCATGCTCCCGTATGGAATACGCGGAAGAATCACAGGGCATGGAAAAAATACCTGCGCGGCCTGGAGGGGCAGGAAATTCCCGCCTATGCCGCTCCGGCCCGGCAGACGGACTATGGCGGCCTGCCGCCTGCTTATACCTTCGTGGGCGACCGGGAACCCTTTTACTGCGAAACGCTGGCTTTTATTGAAAATCTGCGGAAGGCGGGAACAGAGGCAAGGGTGGATATTTACCCGGGGTGTTTCCATGCCTTTGACATGCTGCTGCCTTTTCTGAAGGTCAGCCGGCGGGCCGCGGCGGAATTCGAAAAGCAGTTCCTGTATGCGGCCAGTCATTATTCCGCGCCCCAGAAACCGGAAAACGACAGGGATGACAGAGGAAACAGCGCGGAGAGACAGGCGGCAGAAGAAGCAGGATGGAGCGCGTAAAGAGCAGGACGGGGGAAAAATCACAGAAATCAGAGGGGAAGAGAGGTATTTGCGATGTTATATAATGAACGGGCGGAGCTGATTCTGCGGCAGATTCAGCTTGAAGCGACGGTGAAGGTGACGGAGCTGGCGGAGCTTCTGCATGTGTCTGTGGATACGGTGCGGCGGGATCTGAAAGCGCTGGAGCAGAAGGGACTGGTGAAATGCGTGCACGGCGGCGCCTGTCTGCCGGAAGCCCTGGCCGCCCTTTCCAATTTTACCGGGCGGGAGGTCATTCACAGCGATCTGAAGCGGGAGGCTGCCAGGAAAGCCGCGGCCCTGGTCGCGCCGGGGAACATCGTGGCCCTGAATTCGGGGACGACGAATACGATTCTGGCCCAGGAGCTGGCCGCCATGAACCGGGAATTTACGGTGGTGACCAATAACTATGCGGCGGTAAATATTCTGATGCAGAATGAAGGAATACGGCTGATCGCCGTGGGCGGCATGGTGGACGCCCTGGAGCGCTCTTCCTACGGCACGGTCTGCGAGCGGGAAATGGGGGCCTTTTATCCGGATATCGCGTTTCTGGCCATTAACGCGGTCAGCGAAACAGAAGGCTTTACCGATTTCCGGCTGAATGAAATCGGCATTATACAGCTTCTGGCCTGCCAGTCCCGGAAAACGGTGGCGGTGATGGATTCCAGCAAGTTGGGCCGGTGCTCGAAAAAGCAGGTGCTGGCGCTGGACGAGGTGGACCTGCTGGTTATGGACGGAAATGTGACAGAGGAAACAAAGGAAGCGTACCGGCGCCGCGGAATTGTGATCGAATAGGCGCCGGATCATCGAAAACAGCAGAAATGTTGCGGTATTGCAGAAATACCATGACGTTTCTGCTGTTTTTTGCGTTATGGCTTGGAAAAAAGAAGAAATAAGGCGGAAAAAGAGGGGGATTTTGCATAGATTTTACAGAGTATTCACAATAGTATGCTTGTAAATGCTGTTTAGCAGAAATATAATCCAATTATAAAAAGCAAAAAAAAGCAAACGAGAGGTAAGACAGTGAAAGGGATGCAGAAAATACAGATGGTCGTTTTCGACTGGGCAGGAACGACAGTGGATTATGGTTCAAGCGCTCCCGCAGAGGTGTTCAGCCGGGTATTCACGGCGGAGAACATTCATCTGACCCGGGAGGAAATCAACAGGCCCATGGGCATGGAAAAGAAAGCCCATATCCGGGAGCTCTTAAAAAGCGAAGCGGGAAACCGCCAGTGGCTGAAGCAGTTCGGAAGGCCCTGGACGGAAGCGGATGTGGACGCTATCTATCAGAAATTTGAGAAGGAACTGTATTCTGTGGTGGCGGAATACAGCGTGCCCATTGACGGGGTGGTGGAAACCGTGAAGAAGCTGCGGGACGCGGGCCTGAAGATCGGCTCCACCACAGGATATACCTCGGCGATGATGGAACGGGTGATTCCGGGAGCCGCCGCCGGCGGCTACAAAGCGGACTGCGTGGTAACCCCCGATCTGACCGGAACGGGACGGCCGGCGCCCTATATGATTTTCGCCTGTATGCAGAAGCTGGCGGTCTATCCGCCCGCTGCAGTGGTGAAGGTGGGAGATACGGTAGTGGATATTCTGGAAGGAAAAAATGCCGGCGCCTGGAGCATCGGCATCCTGACAGGCTCTAACCTGCTGGGGCTGACGGAAGAGGAATACAGCAGGATGGACGGGAAAGAGCTGAAAGCCCGGAAGGAGCAGGCGGCACAGCGCTATTTGGAAGCCGGCGCGGATCTGGTCATCGACAATATCCGGGAGCTTCCCGGAGCCATAGAAGAGCTGAACCGCAGAATGGAAAAGACAGCGAAAAGCGGAGCGGAAGAGCCAGCGGAATGCAGAGAGGAGGAGCCGTATGAACGGATATTATAATCCCGTGAAAATCTATCAGGAGCCCGGCTGTGCGGCCAGGGTCGGAGAAGTGCTGGAGGAGCTGGGAACTGGGAAGCGGGCCCTTCTGCTGGCCTGGAATCCCATGGTGTTTCAGCAGCCGGCCTTTGCGGGGCTTCTGCAGCCCTCTTTTTCCTGGGAGGTGCGGACCTGCTGCTTCCAGATGACGAATCCCACTATGGAACAGCTTTTTGAAGTCTATCAGGAGACGAAGGAATTCGCGCCGGACGTGGTGATAGCGGTGGGCGGCGGCAGCACGCTGGATATCGGAAAATCCCTGTGCTGCCTGTATGGAAAAGAGATTCCGAACGTGGCCGCCCTGCGGGTGATGATTCAGAGCAAAGAATACGGCAGGCCGGGCGCGCGCTGGATCGGCATACCGACCACGGCAGGAACCGGAAGCGAAACCACCTGCTGGGCCACCATCTGGGATCCGTCCAAGGACGCAAAGCGCTCGGTGGAGAGCCGGGACAATTTCGCCTACGCGGCGCTGGTGGATCCGGAAATGTCGAAATCTATGCCCCTGGGCCTGGCGGTGAATTCCGCTCTGGACGCGGCGGCCCATGCGGTGGAGAGCTACTGGGCGAAAGGAACCAACAGCGTATCCCGGGCCCTGGCGCTCTGCGCGGTACGGACCATCATGAAGGCCATGGACGGCCTGCTGGCGGGCAGGCCGGAGGCGCACAATGATATGGCGAAGGGCAGCATGCTGGCCGGTCTGGCCTTCAGCAGCACGCGGACTACGGCCTGCCATTCCATTTCCTATCCGCTGACCATGCGCTGCGGCATTCCCCACGGGGCGGCCGTCAGCCTGCTGCTGGCGCCGGTGCTGCGCCTGAATCTGGGCAGCTTCAGCGGCCAGGAGGAGCTTCTGGAAGCTCTGGGCGCGGCGGATGCGGACGAGCTGGAGGAAAAGATAGGAAACTATCTTCGCCGGGCGTCTCTGCCATCATCCCTGCAGGAATGGGGCGTGAAGCGGGAGGAGCTTCGCCGTCTGGCCCAGTTCGGAGTGACCAAAGGCCGGGCGGACAACAATCCGGTGGAAATCAACGCGGAAAATATTCTGCATATACTGGAGCAGGCTTACAGCGCCCGCCCCATCAGGAAAGGAGCATAAAGAGATGAAAAACAAATGGAAAGCACTGAGCATGATCGTGGCTGCGGCCACTTTACTTCCTGCCCTGACGGGCTGCGGCGGAGACGTCCAGGCTGCCGCCAATTCTCCCGGAGGAGAGGACGGGGTATTTACCATCGCCTATGCGCCCAACGAGTCCACAACTCAGAGCGCGGACGCCAGAAACGGCCTGGCCAAAGACCTGGGAGAGTTCCTGGGCTGTGAAGTGGAGGAAATCCAGGCCAGCGATTACAACGCGATTATCGAAGCCCTGCGAACCGGAAGCGCCGATATGGCCTACATGGGCTCCCAGGCCATGGCCCTGGGCGTGGAGCGCACCGATCTGGAGCCCATCGTCATGAAGGCGGAGGAGGGAGATCCGGAGAAAGCCATCTACCATTCCGTGCTGATCACCAGCAGCGCCAACGATGACATCAATACCATAGAGGATATCCGCGGAAAGACCATGGCCTTCGTGGATCCGGATTCCACCTCCGGCAATCTGGTGCCCACGGCCGAGATCATCCAGGCATTCCCGGACGAGGATCTGGATTCCGAGGTGCTGCATACCAACGGGAGCTTTTTTGAAGCAGTGAGCTTTTCCGGTTCCCATCAGGCCGGTCTGCAGGCCGTGATCAAAGGGGATGTGGACGTTGCTCCTATTTCCGATCAGATTCTGGCCTCCGAGATTGCCCACGGCAACGCGGCGGAGGGCGATGTAAAGATTATTCATGAATCGGGAGCGATCCCCACGGAAGCCATGGTGGTGGCGGAGCACGTGACGGAGGAAACCAGGGAGAAGCTTACGGAGTTTCTGATCTCCTATGACAACGAGCAGTATTTTACCGATGTCATCAAGGTGCCGGGCGCCCGGTTTGTGGAATGCGACATGAGCGATTATGAGGATATTATCGAGTTGAACCAGATTATCAATCAGTTTTAAAACAGCAGGAGGAAAATCATAAAACCCCTTTTAGAGTTTGAACAGGTGACAAAACAATATGCAAACGGCGTGCAGGCCCTGCGCGGGATATCCTTTACCCTGCGGGAAGGAGAATTCCTGTCGGTTATCGGGCCGTCGGGCTCCGGAAAATCCACGCTGCTGCGGGCCATTAACCGTCTGATCCCCATAAGCGGCGGCCATGTCCGGCTGGACGGCGTGGATGTATCGGAGCAGCGCGGCCGGAATCTGCGGGAGCTGCGCCGGAAGGCGGGCATGATTTTCCAGAATTATAATCTTGTCTACAGCCTGTCGGTTCTGCAGAATGTCCTGCACGGAAGGCTGGGCTATATGAAAGGTTTAAAAGGCGTATTCGGCCTGTACGGCGAAGAGGATAAGAAGGAAGCGCTGGAGCTGCTGAAGGAGATCGGGCTGGAGCAGTTCGCCTATAACCGTGCCTCCGACCTGTCCGGAGGACAGAAGCAGCGGGTGGGCATTGCTAGGGCGGTCATGCAGAAGCCGAGGCTTCTGCTGTGCGATGAGCCCATTGCGTCCCTGGATCCTTCCAGTGCCAAGACGGTCATGGATCTGCTGCACACCATGGCAGCCAGGCGGAACATCGCCTGCATCGTCAACCTGCACCAGCTGGACGTGGCGCTGAAATACTCCACCCGGATCCTGGGGCTCTCAAAGGGAGAAATCGTATTCGACGGCCGGCCGGAGGAGCTGAGCGACGCGATGATTGAAAGAATCTACGGTACGTCCAGAAAAAATCTGATGATAGGGGGAAACGACCATGACCAGGAAGATACCGCTGATTGCGCGTGATCTGAAACGGCTGTACACGGGCTTCCTGCTGGTGATACTGGGACTGTTTATCCTGAGTACGGTGCTGACGGGCTTTGTGCCCAGCACCCTGATCGCCAACGGGGACGCCATTGTGGAATTTATCACCCAGGATTTCCTGCCGCCGGCCCTTCCCAGGGCCTCCAGTATCCCGGGCATTTTCTCCAGCATTCTGGTGACGCTGGCCCTGGCCATGTCCGCGACGACGATCGCCGCGATTCTGGCGTTTTTCGTATCGCTGTTTGGCAGCGAGCGGGTGTCGCCCTTCCCGAAATTTGCCAAAGTGGTGCGCGGGTTTGCTACATTTCTCCGGAACATCCCGGCGCTGGTGTGGGCGTTCATCCTGTTCTCCTCTCTGGGAATCGGTACGGGTGTGGGCTTTATCGCCCTGTGCATTACGAGCTTCGCTTTCATGGTGCGGGCGTTTGTGGAAACCATGGAGGACGTATCCGAGGACTGCGTGGAGAGCCTGCAGGCCGTGGGGGCCACATTTCCCCAGCGGGTGTCCCAGGCCATTCTCCCGTCCTGCCTGAACGGGTTTCTCTCCTGGTTCCTCTACTGCGTGGAGGTGAATATCCGTGCTTCGACGATCGTCGGCATGGTGGGAGGCGGAGGCGTCGGCCTGACGCTCTTTTCCTACATCAAGAGCTTCCGGTATGACATCGCGCTGACGATTATCCTGCTGATCGCCGCCATGGTCATCGTGGTGGACCGCATCACCGGCAGGCTGCGAAAGGAGATTCTGAAATGAACGGAAACAGCAGAAAAAAGATTCCGGTACGCTGCCGCCAGAGAAACCGGTTTATCCCCGGCTTCCTGATCGCAGTGGCGGCGCTGACGGTCATAAGCCTGATCTATCTGAATATCGACTGGCTGAAGATGGCCTCCCGGGTGCCGGACATCGGCGGGGTGTTCTGGGATCTGGCCCATCTGGATTTTTCCCAGATGGATCTGATTCTGTCCTCCCTGGTGGAAACCATCTCCATCGCGGTGCTCTCCCTGCTGTACGGCCTGGTGCTGGGAATCTTCTTCGGCATGTTCGCGGCCCGGAATATTTTCCGGGTGCCGTTCCTGTCGGTGATCGTGCAGTCCGTATTTACCTTTCTCCGGGCGGTTCCCACGCCGGTCTGGGTGCTCCTGATGTTGGTGTGCTTAGGCATGGGGCCGGAGGCGGGCGTCGCCGGGCTCTGCGTCCACACGACGGCGTTTTTCACCAAATCCTTTGCTCAGAGCTTTGAGAGCATTCCGGAGGAAACCATCGAGGCGTTGGAGGTGACGGGCGCAGGACGGCTGTCCATCTTCTTCAACGCCGTGCTGCCGGCCTCGTTTTCCCAGATCGTGGCCTGGACGGGCATGCGGCTGGAGACGAACTTTTCCGAATGCGCGATCCTGGGAATGGTGGGAGCCGGCGGAATCGGCTACGTGATTTCCAACAGCCTCCAGGGCTATCAGTACGGAACCGCCGGAGTGGCGATCCTGCTGGT
>DVJR01000118.1 GCA_018716575.1 Candidatus Scatomonas merdavium
CTCTGCCGTGCCCTCCGCCGGGCAGCCCTTGAGGGCTGCTCAATTCCCCAAACGCTGGAACAGGCCCAGCAGGAGGCGGATCACCTGTTCAGATCCTACGGGTATCCGGTGGCCAGGAAGCTGCCGACCTGAAGCCTGAGCCGTCAGGCCTGCGGCCAAATACCGGAAAGTTTCTGTTTTTCCAAAAAGTCCCTTGAAAAAGTTGACGTTTTATTCCAAAAGTCGTTTGAAAAAGTTTTTTTCAGGTCAACTGCTTTCTTCAAACGAAAACGGGACTGGTGCAAAAGATAATCAGAAGCAGAAAAATCACCAGATATATAATAATCCCCGAGATTATTATACCTGGTGATCGCTTTCATTCGAAAAAATCTTTTGAGCCAACCCCGTCCTGGTCATTTCCAGTCAGCTTTTGCGTCGGCTCTTTTCATTCACTCAGTCTCTTAAACACCATCTCATACCCGTCGTTTCCATAGGTCAGCGAACGGTTGACACGACTGATGGTAGCCGTAGAGGCGCCCGTCTTTTCCGATATTTCCAGATAGGTCTTTTTCTCCCGCAGCATCTTCGCCACTTCAAACCGCTGGGAAAGTGACAGCAGCTCATTGATGGTGCAGACATCCTCAAAAAACGTATAGCATTCTTCTTTATTCTTCAGACAGAGAATCGCTTCGAATAACTGATCCACCGCCTCTGTATGTATATTTTTGCTCATTTCCGATACCTCCCGCGTCTGCTGTCATTTTAGCACAGTAAAACTTTACAGTCAAGAATGGTCTTTCCCGCCTCAGGTTTTTTAAAACACAAATATATAGTATTGTGAATTTTTTATTTGAAATATCTCTAGACAAAAACGCAGGCGGCTCCGGCAGTTCCATGGCCATGGCGAATGGTCTTATCCGCCAGTGCCCTGGTTTTCCTGCTGAAGCCGCTCTTGCACCGCTTCTGCCTGCAATTTTTGCAAAAATAGGTTGAATTCCTCCTATTCCTGCATATAATAAAAGTAAAGAACAAAGGAGGTCTCGTCTTGAATATTAACACGAAAAATCTGGTTTCCATCACCGATGCCAATCAAAACTTTTCCAAAGTGGCCCGCCTCGTCGATGAGAACGGTTCTGTTATCATATTAAAGAACAATGTTCCCCGGTATCTGATCATGGAATTCAGTGCCGCCGAACAGGAACAACTTGCCGCCGATGAAGATGTCATGGCTATTTCCAAACGTCTCATTGAAAAAAATCGACAGGCTTATGAGGTACTTGCCAAATGATCCGATTATCCAACTTTGGGCAAAAAGAAAGCCCCCGCAGGATTGCTCTCACGAAGGCTGTCAGATAATGCAAGGCTTACATTACGGGGTGCCTTTGGGGTATATTCTTCTGATATTTATCCGCTCTGCATTCTCCCGGGCTTCCTCCGCGTCCCTGCGAAGCTGGGCCATCAGCGCCTGCTCCGACTCGAATTTCCGTTCCGGCCGCTGGAAGGAAAGCAGTTCCACCCTGGCCTCCAGTCCGTACAGATTTTCATCGCAGTCAAACAGATAGGTCTCTGCTCCCAGTTCTTTTCCCCGTACCGTGGGCTTTTTGCCGATGTTTGTCACGCTGTTGTAGAGCTTTCCCCCGACCCTGGTCCGGGAGGTGTAGACGCCCCAGGGCGGCAGCAGTTTCTCCGGCGCCGGCACCTGATTGATGGTGGGATAACCAAAGCTGTGCCCTTTATGCCGTCCGTGCACAATTTTCCCGCTGACAAAAAAAGGATACCCCAGCAGGCGGCGTACATTTTCCATACGACCCGCCTCCAGCTCTTCGCGGACGTAGGTGCTGCTGATGTCCCGGGAGCCGTCCTTTTCCTTCTGAACGATCTCCACAGAAAAATCCATCTCTTTTCCCATTCTCCGCAGGAATTCCGGGTTGCCCCGCCTTCCCCGGCCAAAATGAAAATCCGTTCCCACCACCGCGTATTTCATGCGGAGCCTGCCGATCAGCACCTTTTCCACAAATTCTTCCGCTTCCATATTCTGGACGGCCTCCGTGAAAGGACATTCCACCAGCAGATCCACGCCGATTTCCTTCAGAAGGCTTCGCCGCTCCTCATTTGTCATCAGCATTTTTGCCTTCGCGGAGCCCATGCGCACCTGCGGCGACACGTCAAAGGTAAAGACTGCCGTCTCACAGTCCTCTTTTTTCCCGATCTGCAGCACGCGCTCAATGAGCTTCCTGTGTCCCCGGTGGACGCCGTCGAACTTTCCCAGCGTAACCACGCCGGATTTCTTCACTTTTATATCTTCAAGCCTCTTTACATATTCCAAAATTCTGTTCTCCAAATACCCTTTTCTCTCCGGGCGCAGCCGGTTACTGTCCCTGCGGCCCGTCGTAGAACATCTTTACCGGGCGGGCGGTGCGGCCGGCCCATCCGTACAGGCCCACAAACGTCCCGTCCGAATCATACAGACGGAACTGCTCTGCCCCTGCCATCCTGCACGCATCGGCGCTTTCCGGCTGTCTTTCTCCCGTCTCCGGGCTGCTTCCGCAGACTGGCTTTTTCTCTCCGCCTGTTCCGGGAACAAGAAGCTCCGCATCCAGCGGATTGCCGTTATGGGCCGCCGCGTCTCCTTCCGGAAGGACAGAAAAAGCCGGAAGCTCCGCAAATACTCCGTCAACCGGCAGCAGGCATTCGGAAAGCCTGCCCTCCCTGACAAGGTTCTCCACCTGTTCCAGCGTATATGCGCGCTCCCGTACAAAATTTCCCACTCTGGTTCTGACCAGCCGTTCCATGCAGCCGCCGCACCCCAGTTTCTCTCCTGCATCATGGCACAGCGTCCGGATATAGGTGCCCCTGGAGCAGGATACCCGGAACGTAATCCGGGGCAGCGCCGTCTCCAGCACCGTTATTTCATAAAAATGGACGGGCCGCGGCTCTCTCGCCACCTCTACGCCCTGGCGGGCCAGCTCATACAGCTTCTTCCCGTCCCTTTTCAGGGCCGAATACATGGGCGGTATCTGCATCTGCGGGCCAAGAAACCCTTCCAGGCACCGAATCACTTCCGCCTCCGAACATGTTACCGGCCGCCTGGACAGCACCTGCCCGGACGTATCCTGGGTGTCCGTGGAGACTCCCAGCAGCAGCACTGCCTCGTAAGTCTTGCTCTCCTCTGTCAGAAGACTGCAGAGACGTGTGGCTTTTCCCAGGCAGACCGGAAGCACGCCTTCCGCGTCCGGATCCAGAGTACCGGTGTGTCCGATCTTTTTCTGACGGACGATGCCCCGAAGCTTCGCCACCACATCATGAGAGGTAAAGCCCGGTTTTTTATAGATATTCAATATGCCGTTAATCATATAATCCCTGTTCTTTTAACTGTTTTTCCACATGAAGGCTGATATTGTTCACCACATCATAGGGTGTTCCCTGCATGGTGCAGCCGGCTGCGCGCCTGTGACCGCCGCCTCCGAAGGCCATGGCGATCTCGCTGACGTCCACGTACTCCTTAGAGCGAAGACTTACCTTAAATGTCTGGAAATCCGTCTCATAAATAAACACTGCCACTTCCACGCCGATGGTATTCCGGAGCTGATTGACAATCCCGTCCATATCGCTGGGATTCAGTCCGTAGAATTTCATCTCCCTCTGGCGTACAATGCCCACGATGCACTTTCCGCTCATCAGAAGAATGCTTTCCATCAGCGTCCGGCCCATGATCTGATTCTGCACGTATGTTTTCTGATAATAAGATTCATCCACAATACGCGAAAAAGGAATGCCCTTTTCCATCAGCTCTGCCGCCGTCCGCATAGTATCAGGGGATGTGCTGGAATACTGAAACACTCCCGTATCGTGGACAATGCCTGTATACAGTGCTTCCGCGCAGGCCTTCGAAACCTTTCCGTGATCCAGAAATCTCCAGACCACCTCGCAGGTAGAGCTGGCCTCCGGCTCATTGTACAGCCAGGTGTACTGCCCGCGGTTTGTCACATGGTGGTCGAAACACAGGGTTTTCTTCGCCGTTTCCACATAGGGGCCCGCCACGCCGATCCGGTCGCGGCTGCTGATATCCAGAAGAATCAGAAGATCGTATTCCTTTTTCTCATCGCATTCCGTATGAATCCTGTCCAGTCCCCGTATGTATCCGAACACCTCCCGGGGCGGCTGCATATAGACATCCGCCTCCAGGTCCGGAAAATTGTCACAGAGATACAGCCAGACTCCCATGCAGGAGCCGATGCAGTCGCCGTCGGGGTTCACATGGCCTGCGATGGCGACTGTCCTGACGCCTTCCAGATAATCGGCAAGATTATTCATTCTCATCACCTTTTTCCTTCTCTCTGACAGTGTCAATCAGTTTCGACATATTCACGCCATATTCAATGGATTCATCCAGGACAAAGGTCAGCTCCGGAGTATTCCGGAGGTTCAGGTTCTTTGCCAGCATGCGGCGAATGTACCCCTCTGCGCTCCGGAGCCCTGACAGGGTATCCGCTTTGGCTTTCTCCTCGCCCAGCACGCTGATATAAACCTTGCAGGTCTTCAGATCAGGGGCTACCGCCGCTCCCGTCACGGAAGTCATCATGGCAATCCTGGGATCTTTGATTTCATTCCGTATGATACTGCTCAGCTCCCGCTGCACTTCTCCATTGATCCTGGTATTCTTAATGCTGTTTTTTCTCACTTTTCCCTCAACTTTCGCCTTACCTGGGCACCTCTACCATAATATAAGCCTCTACCTGATCCAGTTCCTGAAGATCATTGAAGCCTTCAAAGACCAGACCGCACTCAAAGCCTGCTTTTACTTCCTTCACATCATCTTTAAAACGCTTCAGAGAAGCCAGTGCTCCTTCGAAGATCTGCGTTCCCTCGCGGCTGATTCTCACAGAACAGCCTCTCTGCAGCACGCCGTCCAGCACATAGCTTCCGGCGATAGTTCCCACACCAGAGGCTTTGAACAGCTGGCGCACCTCCGCATGTCCGATAACCTTTTCCTCGAAAATCGGATCCAGCATGCCTTTCATGGCCGCTTCCACATCCTCAATGGCCTGGTAAATCACTCGATACAGCCGTACATCCACGCCTTCCTGCTCTGCCGTAGCCTTTGCCGTAGCGTCAGGCCGCACATTGAAGCCGATAATAATTGCGTTTGACGCTGCCGCCAGCATTACATCCGATTCGTTGATAGCGCCTACGCCTCCATGGACGATCTTGACTACAACCTCTTCGTTGGACAGCTTCACCAGAGACTGCTTCACAGCTTCTACGGAACCCTGAACATCTGCTTTTACGACAATATTCAGCTCCTTCAGATTTCCCTCCTGGATCTGATTGAACAGATCGTCCAGGGACATCTTGGCCTTGGTCTCTTCCAGCAGCCGGTTCTTTCCTTCCGATACAAAAGTAGCCGCGAAGTTTTTCGCCTCCTTATCGGTCTCAGTAGCTACCAGAATCTCGCCCGCATTGGGCACGTCGTTCAGGCCCAGCACCTCCACCGGCGTGGACGGGCCGGCTTCCTTCAGCCGTCTGGAATTTTCATCCATCATGGCACGGACTTTTCCGGAGCAGGCGCCTGCCGCAATATAATCTCCCACATGGAGGGTTCCCTTCTGTACCAGGATATTGGCCACAGGGCCTTTTCCTTTATCCAGCTTCGCTTCCAGCACCAGTCCTCTGGCCCGGCGGTTGGGATTGGCTTTCAGCTCCATAACCTCAGCCGTCAGAAGAATCATTTCCAGCAGGTTGTCGATGCCCTCATGGGTTTTGGCGGATACCGGAACAAATACTGTGCTGCCGCCCCAGTCCTCGGGAATCAGCTCATATTCTGACAGCTCCTGCTTCACGCGGTCCACGTTGGCACTGGGTTTATCGATCTTGTTGATAGCCACGATAATCTCTACCCCTGCCGCCTTGGCATGGTTAATAGCTTCTATAGTCTGCGGCATCACGCCGTCGTCGGCAGCCACCACCAGCACGGCAATATCCGTAGAGTTGGCTCCCCTCATACGCATGGCCGTAAATGCCTCATGACCGGGGGTATCCAGGAAGGTAATCTTCTGTCCATTGATGGAGACCACATAAGCGCCGATATGCTGAGTGATTCCTCCAGCCTCCCGATCCGTCACATGGGCATCCCGGATGGCATCCAGCAGGGAGGTTTTACCGTGATCTACGTGACCCATGACGCAGACTACCGGAGGTCTGGACACCAGCGTGCTCTCTTCCTCTTCTTCCTCTTTCAGCAGCTCTTCGATGACATCCACCTTCTCCTCCGGCTCTGCGATGATATCGTAGCCGAGAGCGATTTCCTGGGCTTTCTCAAAATCAATCTCCTGATTGACAGTAACCATGATTCCTTCCAGAAACAGCTTTTTCACAATCACAGACGGCTGCATCTTCATCTTGTCAGCCAGCTCGCGGATAGTCAGCTTCTCCGGAAGGGTAATCTCCTTGATTTCCTCTTTCTTCTCTTCCTTTTGTTTGTGCACCGGCTTCTGCAGCGCTTTCGGCAGATTCTGATTCGGACGGCGCCCCTGGTTCGGACGGTTTCCGCCTCCGCGGCGGTCACTGGCAAACTTGTTCTCTCTCAGGGAATCTTTATTCTTATCCTTTTCCTTGCTGTGGGATGCGTCTCTGGACGGTTTCTTCAGGCCCAGATCCATGACCTCACTCTGCGGCTTCCTGTCTCTGTCATTCCGGCCCCCGCTCCGGCGGCTGTCAAATCCGCCCTTCCTATCGTCGCCTCTTTCCGGACGGCCCTGGCCGGAAAATCCGGGCCTTCCTCCCTGGGATCTGTTTCCAAAGCCTCTCTGAGCTCTGTCACCCTGGTTTCTGTCCCCATAGCTTCTGGGACGGTCACCCTGATTTCTGTCCCCATAGCTTCTCGGACCTCTGTCGCCCTGGCTTCTGTCGCCGTAATTTCTCGGACGGTCACCCTGATTCCGGTCGCCGTAGCTTCTCTGTCCCCTGTCGCCCTGGCTCCTGGGACGGTCCTGCTGCCTGTCATTCTGATTCCGGTCGCCGTAATTTCTCGGACGGTCGCCCTGATTCCGTTCATTCTGGCTTCTTTCCCCGTAGCTTCTGGGACGATCCTGCTGCGGTCTCTCATTCTGAGGCCGCTCTGCCGCCGGACGCGGCTGTGCAGGACGCTCCGGACGGTCAGCGCTCTGGGCCGCCACCTGCCCTCTCTGGGGCCTCTGCGGCGCCGCGCTGCCTGCGGGACGCTCCGGGCGTTCCGGGCGGCTTCCGGCCGGCCTGCTTCCGGGCCTCTGATTCTGTCCGGGTCTCCGGAAATTCTTTGCCTCCTTGCTGGTGGCGTTCTGGGGACGGAACACCTGAATAATGTTCTTTTTCTTAGGCGGCTCTGTCTGCGCCTCTTTGGGGCTTCTGGCTTTTTCCTCTTTCTTGTCTGTCTGGGAGGAAAATTCTTTTCTTACCATTGCCTCCTGGTTTTCTTCCAGTGTACTCATATGGCTCTTAACCTCGATCTTTTTCTCTTTCAAAAACTCCATTACCTTTTTATTGTCTACGTTTAATTCCTTCGCAAGCTCATGTATTCTCATTTTTGGCATCCAATGCACCGACCTTTCCTACTTTTCTCACTTCTCATTTAACTCTTTTCCAATTGCCCTCGCAAGATTTTCGTCCAGCACCGCAAGGCAGGCCCGGTATTCCTTTCCGATAGCCCTTCCCAGCTCTTCTTTCGTCAGGAAACTCCGAAGCCGTACCTGATAATACGCACACATATTTTCGAATTTCTTCTTCGTGTTGTCCGAGGCGTCCACCGCCGTTACTACCAGATACGCCGTTCCCTGCTTCACGGCTTTTTCGGTTGCAAATTCGCCGCTTGCGATTTTTCCTGCTTTCATCGAAAGTCCGATCAGAGAGGCGGCTTTCTTACTGTTCAAGTGCATCCATCTCCTTTTTCAGATTTTCATAGATCTCTTCCGGAATTTTCATTCCCAGGGATCTTTCCAGCCCTTTGTTACGGGCCGCCCGAAGCAGGCATTCCTGATCTCTGCACAGATATGCGCCCCTTCCGTTCTTCCTTCCGGTAGCATCCAGAAGGATCTCTTCTTCCGGCGTCTTCAGCACACGGATCAGTTCTTTCTTATTCTTCATCTCTCCACAGCCGACGCATTTCCGCATCGGCACCTTCTGAACTGTACTCAATCAATCCCTCCTGACACCATTTATTCCAACGGCTGTTCTTCACCGGACTCCTCATATCCGTCCTCCGGATACCCGCTGTCTTCGCCGTATCCCTCCTCCGGATATTCCCCGTCCTCGTAGTTCTCGCCGGCGTATTCGCCTTCGTCATAGCCGTCCTCCGGATATTCTTCGTACTCTTCTTCATAATAGTCAAAATCCCCGGCTTCTCTCGCCTGAGTTTCACTCTTGATGTCGATTTTGTACCCGGTAAGTCTGGCAGCCAGACGGGCATTCTGTCCTTCTTTTCCGATAGCCAGCGACAACTGGTAGTCAGGAACGATGACCTTGGCTGTCTTTTCATCCGGATCTGCCATGACTGAAATCACCTTGGCCGGCGACAGTGCATTTTCAATCAGCAGAGCCGGATTGTCGTTCCAGTTGATGATATCAATTTTTTCTCCTCGCAGCTCATCTACGATGGAATTTACCCGGATGCCGTTCAGACCCACGCAGGCGCCCACAGCGTCCACATCGGGATCATTGCTCCAGACAGCAATCTTGGTTCTTGAACCCGCTTCTCTGGCAATGCTCTTGATCTCTATAATTCCCTCCCTGACCTCGGATACTTCGGACTCGAACAGCCGTTTCACCAGCTCCGGATGGGTACGGGATACAAGAATCTTCGGCCCCTTGGGCGTATCCTTAACCTCCAGTACGTACAGCTTAATCCGCTCATTGGGCCGGAAGCTCTCGCCTTTTACCATCTCATTTTCCGTCAGCAGAGCGTCCACCTTGCCCAGATTGATACTCACATTTCTGCCTACATATCTCTGCACAATTCCCGTAACCACGTCATGCTCTTTTTCATAATACTGGTTGTAAAGAACTTTCCGCTCTTCCTCCCGGATTTTCTGCAGGATAACATTTTTTGCATTCTGCGTGGCAATTCTGCCGAATTCCCTGGATTTGATCTCCACGTTAACGATGTCTCCCACCTCATACTTAGGATCCCGCATTTTTGCTTCTTCCAGACTGATCTGCAGCACCGGATCCTCTACCTCTTCTACCACTTCCTTTTCCGCGTAAACGGAAAAATCACAGGTTTCCGGATTAATGTTGACCTTCACATTGTCCGCCTTGCCGAAATGGTTCTTACAGGCCTGGAGCAGCGACTGTTCAATTGCTTCAAGAAGCGTCTCCTTGCTGATATTCTTCTCCTGTTCCAGGATATTCAGTGCCTCCATTAACTCTGTGTTCATTTTTTTCTCTTCCTCCTGCTATTCAAATGCTCCCTCTCAAAAATCAAATGCCAGCCGGATCAGCGCCAGATCCGGCTTCTGGAAAGTCATCTGTGCTCCGTCTTCTGCCTCTATTGTCACGCTGCTTTCATCATATGCTGTCAGAGTGCCGTAAAATTCTTTTTGTCCGTCAATGGTCCGGAAGGTTCGGATCTCCAGCTTTTTCCCCATGCTCCTGGCATAATCCTTCTCTTTCTTCAGCGGCCGCCCCAGTCCCGGAGAGCTGACCTCCAGAATATAAGATTCTTCAATGAAATCTTCTTCATCCAGCATATCACCGAATTCACGGCTGACCAGCTCACAGTCATCTACT
Source organism: Candidatus Scatomonas merdavium (assembly GCA_018716575.1). Taxonomy (GTDB): domain Bacteria; phylum Bacillota; class Clostridia; order Lachnospirales; family Lachnospiraceae; genus Scatomonas; species Scatomonas merdavium. Next base: position 9,739 of record DVJR01000118.1, read on the forward strand.
GTAATGCCGCCTTCCTTGTCAATGTACGCCCGCAGATACCAGTTCCCGCCTTCCTTCACATATTCCACATCCACCAGCTCGAAGCCGTGCCTTTCGATGATGGGTGAAAGCAGCGCCTCCGCTTTCTGCTCATAGCTCTCTTTTCTGCTCATGTTTTCCTCCGACAGATAATCCGATCATTCACGAAAGAAGAGTGGACCCGCGTCCACTCTTCAACTAGTAACTATATCAACATAACCCAGTATAACACCCGATACGGGCAAATGCAAGCATTTCCTGCGAATCTTAGCCTTTTTTCAGTCCTTATACCGGATAGGCACCGTTCTCCGTATCCGCCTTTTTGGCGTCAATCCCCGTTTTCTGCGCGTCACGGTACTTGAAGAAGTCCATGGCCACCTGTGGGAACAGGGCGTAGGTCAGAACGTCTTCGTCCTGCTCTTTATACGGCGCGATCTCCGCTTCCAGTTTCTCCAGTTCATTTTCCAGCAGATCCGCATAACGGCAGGTAATAGGCTCTGTATCGCCGATAACCTTTTTCTGAACCTCCGGGTTAAACGGTTTTACAGTGGCTCCGTACTTGCCGCTTAAGACATCGCGCGTTTCCTTGGTCACCATTTTATACCGCTCGCCCATCAGCACATTGAACACTGCCTGGGTTCCCACAATCTGGGAAGACGGGGTAACCAGCGGACATTCACCCAGATCCTTCCGCACACGCGGCACCTCTTCCAGTACCTCGTAATACTTGTCCTCCGCATGCTGCTCCTTGAGCTGGCTGGTCAGGTTGGAAAGCATTCCGCCCGGCACCTGATACAGCAATGTCTTGATATTCACGCCCAGATTCTTGGGGTTCATCAGTCCGTTTTCCAGACATTCATCCCGGTAGGGACGGAAATAATCGGCGATCTCTGCCAGAAGGTTCTGATCGTATCCCGTATCATAGGGAGTACCCTTGAAGGTTTCTACCATAACCTCTGTGGCCGGCTGGGAGGTTCCCAGGGCGAAGGGTGACATGGCGCAGTCAATAACGTCCACGCCCGCCTCCACAGCCTTCAGATATGTCATGGATGCCACGCCCGAGGTGTAATGGGTGTGCAGCTCAATAGGCAGCTTTGTATTTTCCTTCAGAGCGCCAATCAATTCCGTAGCCTGATAAGGCAGAAGAAGCCCGGCCATATCTTTAATACAGATGGAATCGGCGCCCATCTCCTCAATCTGTTTCGCCATATTGACCCAGTATTCCAGGGTATATGCGTCTCCCAGCGTATAGGAAAGGGCCACCTGTGCGTGAGCCTTTTCTTTATTGGCTGCTTTGACTGCAGTTTTCAGATTTCGCAGATCATTCATACAATCGAAAATACGAATGATGTCGATACCGTTTGCCGCTGATTTCTGAACGAAATATTCCACCACGTCGTCGGCGTACGGCCGGTAGCCCAGGATATTCTGTCCCCGGAAAAGCATCTGCAGCTTTGTATTTTTAAAGCCTGCACGAAGCTTCCGGAGCCGCTCCCAGGGATCTTCATGGAGGAACCGCAGAGAGGCGTCGAAGGTCGCGCCGCCCCAGCACTCTACAGCGTGGTAACCCACCTGATCCATCTTCTCAACGATTGGCAGCATTTCCTCCGTGGGCATTCGGGTTGCAATCAGGGACTGGTGCGCGTCACGGAGCACCGTCTCCATAATTTTTACAGGTTTCTTTTCTGTTTCAGCCATTTTTATCCTCCTATCAGTAACAGTTGGCTATGGCGTTATACTCCGAAAATAGCCATAAAGCATCCGGCTGCGACAGCCGTTCCGATGACGCCGGCAACATTCGGCCCCATGGCGTGCATCAGCAGGAAATTGGTGGGATCCGCTTCTGCTCCCACCTTCTGGGACACCCTGGCCGCCATCGGAACGGCGGACACTCCGGCGGACCCGATCAGCGGATTGATCTTTCCGTGAGTCAGCCGGCACAGCAGTTTGCCCAGCAAGACGCCTCCGGCCGTGCCAAATATAAAGGCAATCAGCCCCAGCGCGATAATCTTCAGCGTCGTCACCTGCAGAAAATCTTCTGCGTTAGCCGATGCGCCTACAGAGGTACCCAGCAGAATTACCACAATATACATCATGGCATTGGACGCTGTTTCTGTCAGCTGCTTTACAACGCCGCTCTCGCGGAACAGATTGCCCAGCATCAACATTCCCACAAGGGGAGCCGTGGAAGGCAGCAGCAGACATACTACAACCGTAATGATGATCGGGAACAGAATCTTCTCCAGCTTGGAAACCGGACGAAGCTGTTCCATTTTGATTTTCCGTTCTTTTTCCGTGGTCAGCAGCTTCATGACGGGCGGCTGGATAATCGGCACCAGCGACATGTAGGAATACGCCGCCACCGCAATCGGCCCCATCAGCGCTGTTTGTCCCAGCTTTCCGGCCAGGAAAATAGATGTCGGTCCATCCGCGCCTCCGATGATGGAGATGGCCGCAGCCGCCGGCCCGCCAAATCCCATCAGAATGGCAAGAAAATAAGCCACATAAATTCCCAGCTGAGCAGCCGCTCCCATGACAAAACTGATGGGATTGGCGATCAGCGGGCCGAAATCCGTCATAGCGCCCACTCCCATGAAAATCAGGGACGGAAGAATACTCCATTCATCTAACTGGAAGAAATAGTACAGAAGCCCGCCGGCGTGTTCAATGCCGGCCGCGTCTGTATACGGCGCCGCCATAATATCCGGATAGATATTGACCAGCAGCATGCCGAACGCAATCGGTATCAGCAGCAGCGGCTCAAAATCATGTCTGATCGCCAGATACAGAAGCACAAAAGCCACTATGGCCATTATAAAATTTCCCCATGTCAGATTAAAAAAGGCAGTCTGGTGAACCAGATTTGACAATGTTTCTAATATACCTGACATTTCTTTACCTCCGGTGTTGTATTTTCAGTAAGTTCTGATCAGTTCATGGTAGCCAGCACATCACCGGATTCGACGGCATCTCCTGCCGCCACATTGATGCTGGCAACGGTGCCGTCCTGCGGAGCCACAACCGGAATTTCCATTTTCATGGCTTCCAGTACCACAATGGAATCTCCCGCTTTCACCGCCTGTCCAACGGCAGCCTCAATCTTGCAGATCTTACCGGGAACAGAAGCGGTAATCTCTACGGAGCCTGCCGCACCGGAAGGCGCAGGCGCGGGAGCCGGGGCCGGGGCCGGAGCTGCTGCCGGAGCCGGAGCTGCTGCTGCAGGCGCAGGCGCCGGAGCTGCCGCAGGCATGGGAGCCGGAACAGGGGCCGGGGCCACAGGCGCGCCCGCCGAAGTACCTTCCTCTACCGTCACATGGTAGACATTTCCGTTAACTGTAATTGTATAAGTTTTCATCTTTTTGCCCTCCTAAACTCTTTTCCATCTCCGGCTTGTGCCCGCTTTTCTTACGGACCGGACCACGTAGCCGTCTCCTGACGGCTCTTCTTCTTCAGCCATAGCAATGGCCGCCGCCAGCACAATAGCCAGCTCAATATCTTCTTCTGTCCCCGCAGTGCCGGCCGCTGCCGGAACTGCCGGGCTCGCAGCTGCAGGCGCCGCCGTCGGACGTGCCGGCGGAGCCTGTTTTTTCTCCGTCTTCTTTTCCTGTCCTGACCCCCGGCCGATATAACGGAACAGATAAATGACCCCTGTCAGGAAGAACAGAATCGCAAATACTACCACAAGACCGATTACCGTGTTCATGCCGGCCTCGCTCATCCGCACCTCCAGAGGATAGTCCACATTGACCACAAAATTCTGCGGATAGCCTGTCGATGCGTTCACCGTCATCACAACTTCCGCATCATAGCCTTCAAAATCTACATCTGCCGTACAGTTGATAACCGTATCTGTTTCTTCTAACCGCACCTCTCCCACACTGACAAGGGCGCCTGTATCCTCTTCCGTCTTTTCCAGCTCATCCAGCACGATATCATAATATCCGCCGGCTTCCCGCAGCTCCGCTTTATTTTCTTCCGTCATCGTAAACGTAGCTGTCAGATAGTCATGGATATTCTGCGCCAGCGCCTCCTTTTCCGCATCGGAAAGCGCTGCGGAAACCGGTGTCGCCATAAGCGCTGTCGCCAGGCAGGCGGCCGCTGCCAGAAGCCCGGCCTTTCTTTTTCTCTTCTTACTCATACCTGCCACCTCACTTATACGGTCCCGTGTTTCCTGTCCGGTCTGGATTCTCTCTTGGTAAACAGCAGTTCCACTGCTCCGATCAGATACTTTCTCGTATCTTCCGCTTCAATGACAGTATCCACATATCCTCTGGACGCTGCCGCTTCCACGCTGTTCTGCAGCGCGTCATATTCCGCAGCCTTCTCCTGAATCACGCTTCCGTCGGAATCCGCATACATGATTTTGGCCGCAGAGACAGCATCCATCATGCCGATCTTAGCGCCAGACCAGGCGTACACCAGATCAGCCCCGAGAGACTTACTGTTCATGGTGAGATAAGCGCTTCCGAAAGCTTCCCCTGTAATCACATTGATTTTCGGCGTTGTCGCATTGGCAAAAGCATATGTCAGCTTTGCCACCGCTTTTGCCATATTGGCTTCGGAACACTTGGTAGCCTTATAGCCCTTTACATTGGTAAAGGTCACGACCGGAATGGAAAAGGCATCGCAGAACTCTACAAATTCCGCCGCTTTTCTGGCTCCTCTCGCACTCATCACCGGCTCAAAGCTCTCCGCTTCTCTGCCTTCCGCATCATAGCGTACCGTCCGGTTTGCCACCGCGCCTACGGTAGTTCCATTCAGCTTGATGAATGCTGTCACCATATCCCTCGCGAAATCCGGCTTTGCTTCCACATAAAGCTGGTTATCGCTGATCCGTGACAGAAGCAGCGCAGGATCCGCCATGCAGTTCTGCAGATCCGGACAGGCTCTGTTCAGACTGTCCGTACATTCCTCATAGGACATATCATCTTCATTATTAGCCGGAAGCATTGTCACCAGTCTTCGCATCCGGCCCAGAATATCGCTTTCACTGCCCATTCCATCCACCAGACCGGTTTTTTCGCTCTGATATTCCGGTTTGGAAGTATCGCATCTGGAATCAATATTTTCCTTCAGCGCATTGGGCGAATTGACAAAAAGCCTTGCGTTTTTTTCCTCCATAAAGACAAAATCCGCCAGAGCAGCCACCGTGGCCATTCCTCCGCCACAGTTTCCGAAAATCCCGATAATCTGCGGAATGACCCCGGATGCGTCTGCCTGCGCCCGGTAAATCCGGCCGAAACCATTCAGGGCGTCTGAAGCCTCCTCCAGCCGCAATCCCGCGCAATCTACCAGACCGATTACCGGAGCTCCCGTTTTCTCAGCCATTTCGTACAGGCGCACGATCTTGCCCGCGTGCATCTCCCCTACCGTGCCTTTCAGCACTGACGCATCCTGGCTGTATACATATACCAGGCTTCCATCAATCACACCGTATCCGGTTATTACCCCGTCAGAAGGGGCCCGCTTTCCGGACAGATTGAAATCCGTGCTTCTGGCCGTAACCCGGGCACCGATTTCAACAAAGCTGTTTGCGTCAAGCAACGCTTCAATTCTCTGCCTTGCCGGACTTTGTGTCTCGTTGCTCATTCTCTCCTGACCTCCATATTCTATATTCTTTTGCGTTTCCGCAAAAAGTATGCCAGTAATACTATACTGTTTTTTTTATGATTTTTCAACCATTTCCGGCCAATCCCGCACATATTCCGCTCTCTCCGCCGTTACCTTGCGCCAGCGGAGCAGCCGTGCATTTACTCATAAAGATGCAGATGCTTCGGAATGCCATTCTCATATACCACACGGCTTTCTCCCTGAATCAGAGGCCGCAGGTACGCAGTCATTTCTTCTGTCACATCACAGCCATCCTCCGTAATCCAGTCCAGCGGAACTTTCTTTTCCGCGTTAGCCACTTCGCTGATCGGAACTGTCCGAAATTCCACTTCATAAGGAACGTCCGTCAGCCGAATAACCGCTGCCATCTGTCCGCTGACTCCTTCCAGAGCGCACTGGCAGGCCTTCATTCCCAGCATACGGGATTCTTCAATATCCACAGCGCTGGCAATGTGCGCCGCACAGCGCTGCATCAGATTCAGCTCAATAGACCGTACTTTGCAGCCCAGCCGTTCCTGCACCAACGTCTCCAGCAGCTTCGCGGATCCGGCGATATATGCATGGCCAAAATTATCTACTGCTTTTGACTGTACCTGCTCAGATACATACCTTCCGTCCGCATCTTTAATCCCCTCGCTTATTGCCACCAAAACACTGTCCTGCGTCTCCAGAAGGCCCTTTACCTTTTCCAGAAACTGTTCCGTATCAAAAGGTTTTTCGCACAGATAAATCAGATCCGGGCCTTTACCGCCGCCAAGCCGCGCCAGAGAGGAAGCCGCTGTCAGCCATCCGGCATTTCGGCCCATCACCTCCACAATCGTCACCGCTTTCGTATCATACACATGACAGTCTCTCTCCAGCTCAGCAAAGGTCGCTGCAATATATTTGGCAGCCGATCCGAAGCCCGGACAGTGATCTGTGCCCATCAGGTCGTTGTCAATTGTCTTTGGAGCGCCCATAACCGTCAGATCGGTAATCCCTTCTTCTTCACAGTATGCGGACAACTGCGCCACCGTATCCATGGAATCGTTTCCTCCAATGTAAATAAAGTAACCAATTCCATGTTTCCGAAGTATTCTGACAATCTCTTCCAGCTGTGAGCGTTCCCTGATCTTCAGCCGACAGGAACCCAGAGCTGCCGCCGGCGTCTGGCACAGCAGGCTGAAATCTTCCACACTCCTGATATGCTGCCCCAGATCCAGAAAACGCTCTTCCAGAACACCTTTAATTCCATTTATCGCCCCCAGTACCGTCTCCACCTTTCCTGAACTGTACGCACACTGAACGACACCTGCGAGCGTAGCGTTAATTGCGGCCGTCGGCCCGCCTGACTGTGCAACCAGTAATTTCTTCATGGTAAATACCTCCCGAAAAATCTGTTTAAAAGGAGTATAGCACAAAAAAAGAAGCCTGTCCCGAAAATTCTGAAACTTTTCGGAAGATCTGGCTTCTTTTCTTTTTATTCATTTGCAGTAGTATTGTTAATATAATTCCTCTTCCGTCATCGTAATATGCACCAGTTTATTCAACGTTCCTGCTGCTGTCCCGGATTGTCACATCCAGTTGGTTATAGGGAATCTCAATTCCCTCCTCGTCAAACCGGGCTTTTATTTTTTCATTCATTTCCCATTTTACCGCCCAGTAATCCTCTGTTTTCACCCAGGCCCGGAAACCGAGGACAACCGCGCTCTCTCCGAGAGAGTCGACAAATACCTGACGTTCTTTCTCCTCCACCCGACTGTCCGCCTCCAGGAGCTGCTGCAGGATCTCCTTGGCTTTCTTCAAATCTGTCTGATAGCCCACGCCTACTTTAACTTCCAGCTTCCGCCGGTCCATGGCCGTCACATTTGTCACCGTATTGTTGGTCAGAGACGCATTCGGCACCATAATCACCTGATTGTCTATACTGGTCACCGTGGTATAATACATTTCTATTTTTTTGACCGTCCCCTCCACCTGTGCTTCCGGCACAATGATGTAATCTCCGGCCCGAAACGGTTTTAAAAGCAAAATGATTACGCCGCCCGCAAAATTTGAAAGCCCGCCCTGCAGCGCCAGTGAAATACCGACGCCGGCCGAGGCAATGACAGCCGCTATGGAAGAGGCCTGGATCAGGTCGAGATTCACCACAATTGTCACAACAGTAAAGATCATGACGCCGTACCGGATGATCGAAAGCACAAAGCTTCTCACGGAAACATCCACGTTTTTGCGCTCCATCTGACCGGACAGCCACCGGCAGAAGCGTTTCAGTATCTTTTTTACAACAAAATAAGCCACCAGCGCCAGGGCAATCTTCACAAGAAGATCCAGAGCGCTTCCGCCCAGTCTCACCAGCCAGTCCTCAACGACCTTCCATTCCAGCATAAATTAACGTTTCTCCTCTTTAATGAATTTATCCTCCAGTTCTTTCTTCAGGCTGCCGCCCCCTGTCGGACTTTTCCTTCCCTTTTTTGCCGTCTTATTGTCCGACAGCTTCTTTACCGCCTTCGTAAACTGATAAACAGAGATACCCAGCGGCGGTATTTTTACCTTAATAGAATTCTTCCGTTCATCCCATTCTTTTTCCCGGCTGATTTTCACGCGCGGATTCGTCACCCCACTGCCGCCGTAAGCTGCCGCATCACTGTTAAAAATCTCCTTATATTTTCCGGGATATGGCACGCCGATCTGATAATCATCGTATTCCACGTTTGAAAAATTGCAGACAACAAGAAGAGTATCTTCCTCGCGCGCTGTTTTCCGCAGGAATATCAGAAGATTCTTCTCCCATTCCAGACAGTTAATCCATTCAAAACCCTCCGGCGAAAAATCCATCCCATACAACGCCGGGTGGCTGCGGTACAATTTCAGCAGATCTTTGGAATATTTCTGCATTTTCGCATGCGCATCTTCCTCCAATTCATCCCAGTCCAGTCCGGCCTTCTCAGACCACTCCGGCTCCTGACCAAACTCCTGTCCCATAAACAGCAGCTTTTTCCCCGGATGTGCTGTCATATAGCCATAAGCCAGCCGCAGATTTGCCAGCTTCTGCTCCGGCGTACCCGGCATCTTATTGACCAGCGTTCCCTTACCGTGCACCACTTCATCATGAGACAGGCTCAACAGGAATTTTTCGCTGTATGCATAGATCATGCTGAACGTCAGCTCATCATGATGGGCGCCCCTGTATACAGGATCATACCGCATATAATCCAGAAAATCGTTCATCCACCCCATATTCCACTTATAGTCGAAGCCCAGCCCGTCGTCGTCCAGGGCGCCTGTCACCTGCGGCCAGGCGGTGGACTCCTCTGCGATCATCAGCACAGAGGGATATTTTTTCTTCATGACGGAATTCAGATGTTTCAGAAATTCCACCGCTTCCAGGTTCTCATTTCCGCCGTATATATTGGCTACCCATTCTCCGTCCTGCTTTCCATAATCCAGATAGAGCATGGAAGCTACTGCATCCATGCGGATACCGTCAGCATGATATTTGTCCGCCCAGAAAAGGGCATTTGCAATCAGAAAATTCTTCACCTCCGGCCGGCCGTAATTATAAATCAGCGTTCCCCAGTGAGGATGAAAACCTTTCCGCGGATCCAGGTGCTCATAAAGACAGGTACCGTCAAAAGCGGCCATGCCAAAGGTATCCCGCGGGAAATGGGCCGGAACCCAGTCCAGAATCACACCAATGCCTTCTCTGTGAAGATAATCCACAAAATACCTGAAATCATCCGGCGATCCGTAGCGGCTGGTGGGAGCATAATATCCTGTCACCTGATATCCCCAGGACTCATCCAGCGGATGCTCCATGACCGGCATCAGCTCCACATGCGTATATCCCATCTCTTTCACATATTCTGCCACCTGAGGCGCCAGCTCCCGGTAACTGTAAAATTCTTTTCCCTCTTCCTCCGGCCTGCGCCATGATCCCAGATGCATTTCGTACACGAACAGAGGCTGATCCGGAGACTGAAGAATTTCTCTCTTTTCCATCCATTCTTCATCACTCCACCGGTAATCCCGAAGATCCGCTACAATGGATGCCGTATCCGGCCGCAGCTGCGCCGCGTTCGCATAGGGGTCAGCCTTCAGATAGGTCAGCCCGCCCTGCGCTTTAATCTCATATTTGTACAGCTCGCCTGTGGCCAGCCCGGGAATAAACAGTTCAAATATTCCGGAATCCAACCGTTCCATCTGGTGACGCCGGCCATCCCAGTCATTAAAATCACCGACCACTGATACCCGAAGTGCATTCGGCGCCCATACGGCAAAGCTGACGCCTTCCACGCCTTCCACAGTCACCGGATGCGCACCCAGCTTCTCATAGGCATCGTAATAAATGCCAGCCTGAAACTTTTTCTCCTCCTTCGGTGTGATCAACGGCCCAAAGGCATAGGGATCCGGAACTTCTCTGCGGTTTTCCTCTTCGCCTGTCACAAAAACATAGGGAGGAATCTTCTTCCCGGTTATAAGCACTGCAAAGAATCCTGCTTCATCCTCCATGACCATGGGATGCAGCTTTCCGTCAGAAAGAGTCTTTACGCTGACCTTTTCTTCTCCCGGAAAAAAACACTGAATCAGAATACCCTCCGCAGTTACATGCGGGCCCAGTATGCTGCGGGGATGTGTTTCCTCAGAATACACAACCGCCTCAATTTCCGCCCAGTCCATCAGATCATACAATTTGTCCTCCATTGTTCCGCCTCCCTCTCTGTTCTCCGGTTTTACCCTGACATTTTAAACAGAAAAACGCCGTTTGCCCGGCCTTCCGGGCCTTTCTGCAACGACGTTTCCCCTCCCCGATCACTCGGTTTTTTCTTCTGTGCCGGCCGGCTCCGCTGACTCTGCTTTTTCTGACATCTCCACAGAATTTCCCAGCTCCACAGATCCGGCTTCTTCAGATTTTTCTGTTTCTTCTGACTGTCCCGCTTCTGTTTTTTCTTCGCCTTCCGGCGCCGTATAGCGGGTGGCCGTCAGTTCTTCCGGACGCCTGTCCAGAATTTCCATAAACTCGTCTCCTGTAATGGTTTCCTTCTCATACAGATATTTTGCCAGCTCATGCAGCTTCGGCATATTTTCGCTGATCAGCTGCCGTGCACGGCCGTACTGCTGCTTCACTACATGGATCACCATTTCGTCTACTTTTCCGGCTGTAGCTTCCGAACACACCAGTGATGTATCGCCTCCCAGATATTTATTGCTCAGCGTTTCCAGTGCTACCATACCGAAATCATCACTCATACCAAAACGGGTAATCATCGCCCTCGCCAGCTTGGTGGCCTGTTCAATGTCGTTGGCCGCCCCCGTAGTTATGGAATGGAATACCAGATCCTCTGCCACACGGCCTCCGGTCAGCGTTGCAATCCTGTTTTCCAGTTCTTCCCGGCTCATCAGATTATGTTCGCCTTCGTCAACCTGCATCGTATAACCCAGAGCTCCTGACGTTCTGGGGATAATCGTGATCTTTGTCACCGGAGCCGAATGGCTCTGCAGGGCCGCCACCAGCGCATGCCCTGTCTCATGATAGGCAACGATCAGCTTTTCCTTATCTGTCAGGATCTTATTCTTCTTCTGATATCCGGCGATAACTACCTCTACGCTTTCTTCCAGATCCGCCTGACAGACAAATTTCCGTCCGTCCCTGACTGCCCGCAGGGCAGCTTCATTGATCATATTGGCAAGCTCCGCGCCGCTGGCGCCGGAAGCCGCCCTTGCAATTGCATTAAAATCTACATTGTCGCTGATCCGGATATCTTTTGCATGCAGCCTGAGAATTGCCTCCCGCCCCTGCAGATCAGGCAGCTCCACCGGAACCCTCCGGTCAAAACGGCCTGGACGCAGCAAAGCCGGATCCAGAGAATCCGGACGGTTGGTAGCTGCCAGGATAATGACGCCCTTTCTGGCATCAAATCCATCCATCTCAGCCAGCAGCTGGTTCAGCGTCTGCTCCCGTTCATCATTTCCGGAAAAACCGCCGCCATCTCTCTTCTTGCCGACGGTATCAATCTCATCGATAAAGACAATACACGGCGCTTTGTCATTGGCCTGTTTGAACAGATCCCGCACCTTGGCAGCGCCCATGCCGACAAACATTTCCACAAATTCCGAACCGGAAATGGAAAAGAACGGCACATTGGCCTCCCCTGCTACCGCCTTCGCCAGCAGCGTTTTTCCTGTTCCGGGCGGACCTACCAGCAGCGCGCCCTTGGGCATCTTCGCACCAATCTCCGTATATTTCCGCGGGTTATGCAGAAAATCCACGATTTCCGTCAGAATTTCTTTCGCTTCATCCTCACCTGCAACATCGCTGAATTTAATACCGGTCTCCGACTGAACGTAAATCTTGGCATTACTCTTCCCAAAGCTCATGGCATTTCCCATGCCGTCGCCCATCCGTTTCGCCATGGAACGCATCAGCAGCTGCCCCACCAGCACTACCAGAAGGATCGGAACCACCCAGCCCAGGATTGCCGAAAGAATCGGGGACATCTGCTCAACAATGGGCGTCTGAAAATCTGTCAGCCCTGCGTCAATTAACCGGTCTGTCAGCTGATAATCATTCATCAGCCCCGTTTCGAAATACTTCTCCGGATCGGAATTATCGCCAAAGGTAATTACGCCGTCGTTGTAATTCACCTCAACTTCCTTGATTTCCCCTGCTTCCAGCATCTCAATGAAAGTTCCATACCCGACCTCTTCCACCGCGGGCTGATTCAGGCTGGGAAACAGGAAGAAATTCAAAAGCAGAAGCACAACCAATGCCAGGCCGTAATAAAACATAATCGGCCGCTTCGGCTTCTTTACTTCTTTCATTCTGTTGTATCTCCTTTCCCGTTTTAAGTATCTCTTATGCGCTTTACAAAGTCAAGAAAAAAAGCGGAACTTCATGAAAATTTCACGAATTTTATTAACACTTCAAAAGATTCCGGTTTGACGGGCTGACAGGAAAAGCAGGTAAACCGTACGATAAAGCGTGAGATGTTTTTCCGGCTGCGGTTTCGGACGGAAGAATTGTCAGGGCTTTCCGAAATGGGATTAAAACCGGGAGAGGCC
>DVJR01000119.1 GCA_018716575.1 Candidatus Scatomonas merdavium
ATAGCAGGGCGCATGATCGCCGATGTAGCGGGGGAAGGCGTCCCACATTTCCTTCACATAGCCGCGGGATTTCAGATACAGGGCAAAATGGGCGCGGGTCCATACACAGTCTGGAAATTGCTCCTTCATGGAATCCTGGCTGATGTCGACGCCGTAATCCCGGAGCTTCTGAATCATTTTTTCGTTTCGCAGATCACGGGAACGGCGGAACTCCTGAAGATAATTTCGAAAGGCCGGGTTATCAGGGTGAATGCCCAGGCCCAGGATATGCACGTCGCTGCCGTGATATTCAGTGGACAGCTCGATGCCGGGAATGACCAGAAGGGGAGTGCCCTCCGCGGCGGCAATCGCGCGGCGGATACCGTCAGTCGTGTCATGGTCTGTGAGAGCAAAGGCGGCAAGGCCTTTTTTCAGAGCGTATTCCACCAGCTCCTCGGGCGTAAAAGTGCCGTCGGAGCAGGTGGAATGAACGTGGAGATCAATATATTTATCCAAAATCATTACCTCTTTTCTGTCGCCGGTACGGCGATTTCTGCGGCTGGCAGCGCGGGAACACAGACTGCCGGCGCGGTCTTTAGTATAGCATAGAATGAAAGCCGGGGCAAATGCGGAAAGACTGCGGAAAAAATGTGAAAAAACACAGAAAGCTTTTTCAGACAGAAAAATGCAGATAAGAGGCAATGGAAAGAGAAGCGACAGGAAATATGGGCAGGCTAAAATTCTCTGTTCTCGAAATCAAACAGATATTTTACCGGTATCTCCAGCGCGTCAGCAATATCCATGAGCAGGTTCAGGGACACGGAGGTCTTTGCATTGGGAGCTTCAATATTACTCATATGTGTTCTGCTTATATTGACTTCCTCAGCCAGCTGTGCCTGCGTGTAGCCGCGGGCTTTGCGGTAGTAGGATATGGTAATTCCAAGCAGTCTGAGTGTATGAAAACGCTTTTCGTCCATAATTTGCCTCCTTTTTACATTTATTTAATCATATAATAGTTTCGAAGAAAAAGAAACCGCATAAAATGCTATAATTGCACACATTTTCTTGAAAACCCCTGTCGGACTTTTGCGCATTCTGCGGCAGGGTCTTTTATTGCCAGAGGCCGGAGGGGTATGGTATGATAGGCATAAATCCGACAGACTGAATGAACAGGAGGAGTGGAGCATGGAAAAGCCGTTTGACAGATCGGAGCTGCTTTTGGGTGCCGATGCGCTGGAAAGGCTGCGGCGGGCCAAGGTAGTTATCTTCGGCATCGGAGGCGTGGGCGGATACGCGGCGGAGGCGCTGGTGCGAAGCGGGATCGGCCATCTGGTGATGGTGGACCACGACAGGGTCAGCCTGACGAATCTGAACAGACAGATCATAGCGCTGCACAGCACGCTGGGACGGTATAAAGTAGACGTTATGCGTGAGCGGGCGCTGGACATCAATCCGGAGGCGGAGATAGAGGCCAGACGCTGCTTTTTTCTGCCTGAAAATGAACGGGAATTCGATTTTTCAGACTGTGATTACGTGGTGGATGCCGTGGATACGGTGACGGCAAAGCTGGCGATTATCGAAAAGGCAAAAAGGGAAGGCGTGCCGGTGATCAGCGCCATGGGGGCAGGAAACAAGCTGAATCCGGAGCTGTTCCGCGTGGCGGATATCAGCGAAACCTCTGTTTGCCCGCTGGCCAGGGTTATGCGCCGGGAGCTGAAAAAAAGGGATATACGCGGGGTGAAGGTGGTTTATTCCAGGGAAGATCCCCTGCCGCCGTTATCCGGAGCAGTATCAGAGGCCGGAAAGGCGGTTCCCGGCAGCGTCGCTTTCGTGCCGTCTGTGGCGGGTCTGATCCTGGCCGGGGAAGTGGTGAAGGATATCGCGCGGAAGGATATTGCCGGAAATACTGGTTGATTTTTCAACTGTTTTTTCCTATAATGAAATCATTAATGTGCAGTATAGAGAAGTGATGCACTCCGGAAATGCGACAGACGGAGAAGATGGCGGAAGAAAGTGTTGCAGAGAAGGAGGAGAAAGATGGAAACAAGACGGGTAGAGCATATGGCCGGAGGAGAAGGCCATGTGATTCTGAAGGATCTGCTGGGCGAGAAAGAGCTCAACGGCAAATGCGGGATGTTTGCCGAAGTGAAGCTGGAACCCGGCTGTTCTCTCGGCTATCATGAGCACCATGGAGAGAGCGAGACGTATTATATTCTGCAGGGATTTGGAGAGTATAATGATAACGGGACCATCCGGCAGGTGAAGCCGGGTGACGTGACATATACGCCGGACGGCTGCGGCCATGCTCTGGTGAATAAGGGCGTGTCAAATCTGATTTTTATTGCCCTGATTATAAACGACTGATAAAAAAGAATTCTGGAGGGAGAATATATGGAGTTTTTAATCGAAGGATTCCAGAACCTGAAGCCGGAGCAGGTAGTGATGTATGGAATCGGAATACTGCTGATCTGGCTGGCTATCAAAAAAGGTTATGAGCCTGCCCTGCTGCTGCCCATGGGATTCGGAGCCATTCTGGTGAATCTTCCGTTGTCGGGTGTCATCAACCAGGTTCTGGACGGTGTGGGAGAGACACCGGGTATTATCGAGTGGCTGTTCAACGTGGGAATTGAGGCTTCCGAAGTGATGCCGATTCTGCTGTTCATCGGCATCGGCGCCATGATCGATTTCGGTCCGCTGCTTTCCAATCCGATCATGTTCCTGTTCGGCGCGGGCGCGCAGTTTGGTATTTTCGCGGCAATCGCGCTGGCCTGCGCGTTCGGATTTAATCTGCAGGATGCGGCTTCCATCGGTATCATCGGCGCGGCCGACGGTCCCACCTCCATTCTGGTTTCACAGATGCTGAATTCCCAGTATGTGGGAGCCATAGCGGTGGCGGCTTATTCGTATATGGCTCTGGTGCCCATCGTACAGCCTTTTGCCATCAAGCTGGTGACCACGAAAAAAGAGCGCCGGATTCATATGGACTACAATCCCAGCTCTGTGTCCAAGCCCATGCGGATCGCTTTTCCGATCGTGGTTACGATCATTGTCGGCTTTGTGGCGCCCCAGTCCGTGGCTCTGGTGGGCTTCCTGATGTTCGGAAACCTGATCCGGGAGTGCGGCGTGCTGCAGACCCTGTCGGATACGGCGCAGAACAACCTGGCCAATCTGATCACACTGCTGCTGGGCATTACCATTTCCTTCAGTATGAGAGCGGATCAGTTTGTCCGGGTGCAGACCCTGATGATCATGGCCATCGGCCTGTTTGCCTTCGTGATGGATACCATCGGCGGTGTCCTGCTGGCTAAGTTCCTGAACCTGTTCCTGAAGAAGAAGATCAACCCCATGGTGGGCGGCGCCGGAATCTCGGCGTTCCCCATGTCCTCCCGTGTGGTACAGAAAATGGCCATGGAGGAGGATCCCACCAACATTATTCTGATGCACGCGGCGGGCGCCAACGTATCCGGTCAGATCGCATCAGTTATCGCAGGCGGCATGGTGATCAACCTGGTCAGCCAGTTCTTATAAGGAGGAACACACATGGATAAGATGGCAATCGCATTTGAAATTATGGGTCTGGGCATGGGCGGCATTTTCATCACTATTCTGATTATTATGGCCGTCGTCTGGATCATGTCAGTGCTTGGAAAGAAAAAATAAACAGAAAAGAATCACAGAGCGGAGGGATCGGAAATGAAAATTTCCCAAGCGGTCCGTGCCGGAAAACGGCAGACCCCCTCCGCTTTTCTTTTACCCAAAAGAAAGAGAGGTAAGTTTATGAGAAATCTGGATACGCCGGTAAAGAAAATACGGAGGCAGATTTTTGCGGAGATTTCGCGTGTGGCGTTTGAGTCCACCGATGAAAATTTTCAGGATGAGATCGAGGCGATACCCTATCATATCGTACAGGAGCGGGCCACCTACCGGGAGAGCATATACCGGGAACGCGCCGTGGCCAGTGAACGGGTCCGTCTGGCCATGGGCATGTCCCTGCGGCCGGAAAACAGGGCGGTGCATATCACCGCAGGCATGGAGGCCAGCAATATTGATGAGAAATACTATGAGCCGCCGCTGATGCAGGTGATCCCATCCGCCTGCGATGCATGTGAGCCAAACCAGTACATGGTCAGCAACATGTGCCGGGGCTGCGTGGCCCATCCCTGCCGGCAGGTTTGTCCGAAGGGAGCGATTACGATCCGAAAGGGAAAATCCATTATTGATCAGGAAAAATGCATCCGCTGCGGCAAATGCAAAGCTGTGTGCCCATATGACGCGATTTCCAGAATGGAGCGGCCCTGTGCCCGGGCCTGCGGCGTCAATGCCATCGAAAGCGACGGTCAGGGACGGGCGGTTATCAATCCGGATAAATGCGTTTCCTGCGGTATGTGTATGGTAAGCTGTCCCTTCGGGGCGATTTCGGATAAATCGCAGATTTTTCAGCTTTCAAGGGCAATGCGGGAGGGCAGAGAGATTATCGCAGAGGTGGCTCCGGCCTTTGTGGGCCAGTTCGGCCAGGACGTAACGCCGGGGAAATTCAGGTCTGCTCTGAGAAGGCTGGGATTTTCGGAAATTCATGAGGTGGCTCTTGGAGCGGATATCGGCGCGGTTGCGGAGGCGCACCACTATGCGGAAAAGGTGGCTACGGGCGAACTGCCTTTTCTGCTGACCTCCTGCTGCCCCTCCTGGTCCATGCTGGCCAAGATCTATTTTCCGGACCTGATCGACAGCGTTTCCAGGGAACTGACGCCTATGGTAGCGACGGCGCGCGGTATAAAAAAAGAGCATCCGGATGCAAGAGTGGTGTTCATAGGACCCTGTGCTTCCAAAAAGCTGGAGGCTTCCAGAACCAGCGTCCGCAGCGATGTGGATTTCGTCATTACTTTTGAAGAGCTTCAGGGTATGTTCGATGCCAGGGGGATCGTGCCCTCAGAGATGGAGGAGGATGAGAGCTTCCATGATGCGACTGCGGCAGGCCGGGGCTATGCGCTGGCCGGAGGGGTGGCGGAGGCCATCAGCCGGTGCCTGAAGGAATATTATCCGGACATTTCCGCCCGTATTGAGCATGCGGAGGGACTGGCAGACTGCAAGAAGATACTGACGCTGGCGAAAGCAGGAAAACTGAACGGCTGCCTGATCGAGGGCATGGGCTGTCCGGGGGGCTGTATTGCCGGAGCGGGCACCAACGCTCCCCTGAAAGAAGCGCAGGCCGCGCTGAAGAAATTCAAGGCCGAATCCGGACAGGAGGTGCCGGATAAGGAGCTTCTGGATCTGGAATTGGATTGATATATTCTGCTTAAGCTGTAAATCCGTCAATTGGCAAAAGTTACAAATTTAACAAACTTTTCCCGTTGGGTTTTCCAATTGACGGACAGCGAAGCAGTATGATAAATTAATAACAGATGGAAATGGGTTACGCGCACGAATTTTGCAGCAATTGGAGGAGTAACAGTAGTATGAGCAGATTGAGTATTGTTACCAAGAACGAAGCACAGACTACAGTAGAAGAACTGTACAAGGATCTGGAACGCAGAGTTGTTGCGAGTCCGCCCGGATTATGTCCGGTGGATCTTGCAACTTCTTTTTTACGTATGAGCCATGCGCAGTCCTGTGGAAAGTGCGTGCCGTGCCGCATCGGCCTGGGCCAGCTTATCACTTTGATGGAATCAGTACTGGACGGAAAAGCGGAGATGAAAACGATTGATGTAATTGAAAAGACAGCAGAGAGTATTTTTTATTCCGCTGACTGCGCCATCGGCACAGAAGCTGCCAGAATGGTACTGAAGGGTATCAGGGGCTTCCGGAGTGACTTTGTGGAGCACATACAGACCGGACGTTGTTCGGGCTCCCAGGAACAGCCTGTGCCCTGCGTATCGCAGTGCCCTGCCGGGGTGGACATTCCGGGGTACATTGCGCTGATCCGGGAGGGACGGTATACGGATGCAGTGCGGCTGATTCGGAAGGACAATCCGCTGCCGGCCACCTGCGGCCTGATTTGTGAGCATCCCTGTGAAGTGCGCTGCCGCAGGACTCTGGTGGATGATCCCATCAACATCCGGGGACTGAAGCGTTTCGCCGTGGAGCATGCAGGAGACATTCAGCCGCCTAAGAAGATGCGCCCCACCGGGAAAAAGGTGGCTGTCATCGGCGGTGGGCCGGGCGGCTTGAGCGCTGCCTACTATCTGGCTCTGGCGGGTCATGACGTAACGATCTATGAGCAGAGAAAGCAGCTCGGAGGAATGCTGCGCTATGGAATTCCCAGCTACCGTCTTCCCCGGGAGATTCTGGACAAAGAAATCAGGGGCCTTCTGGATGCGGGAATCAAGGTAGTGACGGATGTGAAGATCGGTGATGATATTTCTATCGGGGAGATCCGTTCCGGCTGCGATGCCATGTATGTGGCCATCGGCGCCCATGTGGACAGAAAGATCGGCATAGAAGGAGAGGACGCTGACGGCGTGCTTTCAGCGGTAGAAATGCTTCGCGGAATCGGAGATAATGATATGCCTGATTTCTCAGGACTGGATGTGGTCGTGGTAGGCGGAGGCAATGTGGCTATGGATGTGGCACGGTCGGCAGTCCGTCTGGGCGCGAAGACAGTCCGTATCGCGTACCGCAGAAGGAAAGTGGATATGACGGCGCTCCCGGAGGAAGTGGAGGGCGCGATTGCAGAGGGCTGTGAGGTGGTGGATCTTCATGCGCCTCTGCGTATAGAGAAAGATGAAAATGGAAAAGTAGCAGCTCTCTGGGTAAAGCCTCAGATGGTCGGAGAGATCAAAGGCGGCCGGCCCGCCCCGGTGGATTCCGGGCAGCCCGAAGTGCGGATGGCATGTGACCGGGTGCTTGTGGCTATCGGGCAGGGCATTGACTCTCTGAAATTCGGGGAGTACGGTATTCCCATCAAGCGGGGAGCCATTGAGGCTTTTGACTGGAGCGGAGTGAAGAATACAGAAGGCATATTTGCCGGAGGAGACTGCGTGACCGGACCTGCTACGGTAATCAGGGCGATTGCGGCCGGGAAAGTGGCTGCGGCTAATATCGACGAATATCTGGGCTTCCACCACAGGATGAAGAACGATGTGGAAATTCCGCCGGTGCGGCTGGATGACCACAACACGATAGGACGTATCAATATGAAAGAACGCCCTGCAGACGAGCGGAAACGTGACTTTAAGCTGATGGAGTGCGGAATGACGGAGGAAGAGGCGTGTCAGGAAGCCGGACGCTGCCTGCGCTGCGATCATTTCGGATACGGAATCTTTAAAGGAGGCAGGGTGGAAAAATGGTAAAACTGACGATTGACGGCCGGCAGATCGAAGTGCCGGAAAATACTACAATTCTGGAAGCAGCTGCCCGGGCGGGCATCAAGATTCCGACCCTCTGTTTCCTGAAAGGACTGAATGAAATCGGGGCATGCCGTGTCTGCATGGTAGAGATTGAAGGATATGACAAGCTGTTTACGGCGTGCAATAATACAGTAAAAGAAGGTATGGTAATTTATACCAACAGCAAAAAGGCCAGAAGCATTCGCAGGACTAATGTTCAGCTGATACTTTCCAAGCATGACAGCAACTGTGCATACTGCATCCGCAGCGGAAACTGTTCGCTGCAGGCTCTGGCCAATGATCTGAACATCCATGATGTTCCCTTTAAGGAGAAGCTGCCGTTTCAGAAGGGAAGCAGAAAATTCCCGCTGATACGTGATTACACGAAGTGTATTCAGTGCATGCGGTGTATCCAGGTCTGTGATAAAGTACAGGGGTGCCATGTCTGGGATCTGGTCAATACCGGTTCCCGAACCACTGTGGATGTGGGAAGTGTACTCCGGCTGGAAGAATCCGGCTGCGCACTCTGCGGCCAGTGCATTACTCACTGTCCGGTAGGAGCCCTTCATGAACGTGACGATACGGAAAAAGTGATGGAAGCTCTGGAAGATCCGGACAAAATTACGATTGTTCAGATCGCTCCCGCAGTCCGGGCAGCCTGGGGCGAGGATCTGGGGCTGAAGCCGGAATTTGCCACAGTAAAGCGGCTGGCGGCGGCGCTGCGCCAGATGGGCTTCGACTACATATTTGATACGGATTTTTCGGCGGATCTGACCATTATGGAGGAGGGAAGTGAATTCCTGGAGCGGATGAAGCATCGGGATACGGAGAAATTTCCTATGTTTACCTCCTGCTGTCCCGGTTGGGTGCGCTATGTGAAAAGTCATTATCCGGAATTTACAGACCAGCTTTCCACGGCGAAATCGCCGATGCAGATGTTTGGCGCCATAGCAAAAAGCTATTACGCGCAGATTCTGAATGTGGATCCTTCCCGGATCTTTTCGGTATCCATTATGCCCTGCATAGCGAAAAAGCATGAGTGCGCGATCCCGGTGATGAACGATGCGGGCGCCGGACCGGATGTGGATGTTTCCCTGACCACCAGAGAGGTGGATCGGATGATACGGGCATCCCAGATTATTCCCATGGGTCTTAAGGAAGAAGAGCTGGATATGCCTCTGGGACTGGGCAGCGGGGCCGGAGTGATTTTCGGAGCAACCGGCGGCGTTATGGAAGCGGCGCTGCGGACGGCTTATTATCTGGTGACCGGAAGCAATCCTGATCCGGATGCATTTAAAATAGTGCGCGGTATGGAAGGATGGAAGGAAGCGGAATTCGACCTGGCCGGAACGAAGGTGAAGGTGGCTGTGGTTCATGGTCTGGCGAATACCGGAAAGCTGCTGAAATATCTGAAGCAGGGCAGAGTTTCCTATGATTTTGTGGAAGTCATGGCCTGCCCCGGCGGATGCGCCGGAGGCGGCGGACAGCCGATTCACGACGGCTATGAGATGGCCGAGGAGAGAGGAAAGATTCTCTACGGGCTGGATAAGAACAGCACGCTGCGCTTCTCTCATGAAAATCCGTCCATACAGAAATGCTATGAGGATTTCCTGGGAGCGCCGCTTTCGGAAAAAGCCCATCATCTGCTGCATACAGACCATCACGCCTGGAAGATGCCGGGAGAAGCATAAAGAAAAAACCATCTGCTGTGTATATTTTTCAGATTTCGAGACACACTAGACACAGGAAAGGATGGTGCAAAATGGGAAAAATAATCAGATGTATTGCACTGACTATCGTGATCATAGGCGCGGTAAACTGGGGGCTGATTGGCTTTTTTGAATTTAACCTGGTATCGTTTCT
>DVJR01000120.1 GCA_018716575.1 Candidatus Scatomonas merdavium
CCGCCGGTCTGTCTGGACGGGGAATACTATATGGACGGGGGAATTGCCGATCCGATACCGTTTCTGCAGGCTGCCCGGGAGGGCTGTGACAAAATTATAGTGATACTGACCAGAGAGCGGAGTTACCGGAAAAAGATGGAGCGGGATGAAAAGCTGGTCTGCCGGCTTTGCCGGAAATATCCGAAGATTGTGGAACGGATGAAGAGAAGAAGCGAAGAATACAACCGCACGGCGGAAGAACTGGCGGAATGGGAGCGGCAGGGAAAGGCGTTTGTATTTGCGCCGGAGGATACCCTGGGCGTTCGGCTGACGGAAGGCAGATGGGAGCGGCTGGAGCCGCTGTATCAGGAAGGAATCCGGGAAGCCCGGAAACGGATGAAAGAGCTGAAGGCTTATCTGAATGACAGATGAGTCTCCGGCTCTTTCGCCGTCCGGGGCAGGCAGTTCATGGTCAAAGGCCTGCTTTCCGTAAGGGATCAGCCCAGCAGAAATGCCTGATAGGCCCGATAGGTTTCATAAATATCCGCTTTGCTGGTGATTTCCCAGGGAGCGTGCATATTCAGAACGGCCACGCCAAAGTCAATGACTTCCATTCCCAGATTGGCCAGCATATAGGCGATGGTGCCGCCGCCGCCGGCGTCCACCTTGCCCAGCTCGGCTGTCTGATAGGTAATGCCGGCCCGGTCCAGAATATTTCGAAGCCAGGCCAGATATTCCGCGTTGGCGTCATTGGAGCCGGATTTTCCGCGGGCTCCGGTGTATTTATTGAAAACGGGGCCGCTGCCCAGGTAGGCGCAGTTGTTCTTGTCCATCACGTCGGGGTAGTTGGGATCAAAGGCGGCGCTTACATCGGAGGAGAGGACCTTCGTCTTCTTCAGGGTACGGCGCAGGCTGATTTCACTGTAGCAGCCCAGAGCTTCCATGACCTCTGCCACAGTATCCTCGAAAAAGCGGGACTGCATGCCGGTGGCGCCTACGCTTCCGATCTCTTCCTTGTCCGTAAGCAGGCAGACAGAAGTGTATTCCGGCACCTCGGCATCCAGAAGAGCCCGGTAGGAGGTATAGGCACAGACGCGGTCATCCTGCCCGTAGGCCATGACCATGCTTCTGTCCAGGCCGTAGTCTCTGGCAGCGCCGGCAGGAACAGCTTCCAGCTCGGCGGAGATAAAGTCCTCTTCTTCGATGGCGTAGTGCTCCTTCAGAATGGACAGAAGGCGCGCCTTTACAGCGTCTTTTTCCGTATCCTCCAGAGGGCGGCTGCCAGCCAGAATGTTGAGGTTTTCACCTTCCACGGCTTCCCGGGCCTTTTTCTCCATCTGCTTTCCTGCCAGATGGGGGAGCAGGTCGGACACGCCCAGCACGGGGTCGGAAGCTTTTTCACCGATGCAGACCGGCACCACGGCGCCGTCTTTTTTCGCTACTACGCCGTGAAGAGCCAGGGGCAGGGTCACCCACTGGTATTTCTTGATGCCGCCGTAATAATGGGTATCCAGAAAAGCCAGGCCGTTGTCCTCATACAGCGGATGCTGCTTCAGATCCAGGCGCGGGGAATCAATATGGGCTCCCAGAATCCGCATACCGTCTGTGATGGGCCTTTTTCCGATCCGGAATGCCAGCAGGGCTTTCTTCATCATATCCGTGCAGACCAGATCGCCGGGCTTTAAGCGGATGTGGCCGCTGATAACATCGGAAAGCTCGAGGCATCCGGCTGCCTGAAGCCCTTCTTTCATGGAAGCCGCGCATTCCCGTTCTGTCTTGCAGGCGGACAGGAATGCCTTATAGTCTTCGCACAGGCTGTCCATAGCCTGTACATTCAGATCTGTATTATCCCAGAGGTTCTTTTGTGTCATATCTTTTACATCTCCTTTGCTGTGGTTCACATAGAAAAGTATAGCCGTTTTTACGGGGGAGTTCAATCCTTTTCTGCTCCGGAGCCTGTCAGGCCTTTTCTGACTTACAGTTTTTCTTAAGGCGCCGTTAAGAAATTTCAAAGAAAGGGTTTCGGGAACCTTTCGGTATGCCTGCTAGAATAGTTGTCAGAAGAAAAAGGACGGCAGGTCTCCTGCCGGCAGAGCGGGAAGGAGAATTCATCATCATGAAAACGAGGATAATGGTTTTATTCGGAGGAAATTCCAGTGAATATGAGGTGTCTCTTCAGTCGGGAGCGGCGGTTCTGGACGCACTCGACAGAGAGAGGTATGAGGTCTTTCCGGTGGGTATCACACGGCAGGGCAGGTGGCTGGCCTATAGCGGCACCACGGAGGAAATCCGGCAGGACGCCTGGGAGGCGCGACCTGACTGCCGGAGAGTGTGGCTGTCGCCGGAGCCGGGGGTTCACGGCTGCCTGCTGCAGTCGCAGAATGGAATCGAGGTGGTTCGCCTGGATGCCGTGTTTCCGGTGCTCCACGGTAAAAACGGCGAGGATGGAACGGTGCAGGGGATCTGCGGACTGGCGGGCATTCCGGTAGTGGGCTGCGGGATTTTAAGTTCGGCCCTGTGCATGGACAAGCACCGGGCGCACCGTCTGGCGGCGGCCGGGGGGATTGCGGTTCCGAAGGGCAGGGTCATCCGCCGGTCTGAGCTTCTGGCAGATGGGCATCTTCCGGAGGGCGCGGCGGATGGGCTTCGCTATCCGCTGTTTGTGAAGCCGGTGAAATCGGGCTCATCTTTTGGCGTCAGCCGTATAGAAGCGCCGGAAGAGCTGGAGCGGGCGGCTGTCCTTGCCTTTGAGCGGGACGGCGAAATCCTGGTGGAAGAGGCGGTGGACGGCTTCGAGGTGGGCTGCGCTATCCTCGGCACCAGCCCCCTGACCGTAGGTGAGGTGGATGAAATCGAGCTGGCGGGGGATCTGTTTGACTATACGGAAAAGTACAATCTGATCACCTCCCGCATCCATATGCCGGCGCGGATTACGGCCGGAACGGCGCAGAAGGTGAAGGAGACGGCGGTGAAGCTGTACCGGCTCCTGGGCTGCAGCGGCTTTGCCCGGGTGGATCTGTTCCTCTGCCCTGACGGCACTCTGGTCTTTAACGAAGTGAATACGATTCCCGGATTCACGTCTCACAGCAGGTATCCCAATATGATGAAAGGCATTGGCTGGTCCTTTGAAAGGGTCGTAAATACTCTGGCCGGCCTGGCCGCCGAGCCATGAAGCGGCGGTATCTCGCCGGAGATCAGGTCTGCCGGGGAAATCTGATCCTGGTGAATAAGAAGCATCCGCTTCAGTCTCCTGAGCCCGCGGATCGTGTGATATTTCCGGGAAGCGGCGAGGAACTGAAAGCGGAAGCGGAACAGGCGCTGGAGCGTCTGGTGAAGGCGGCGGAGGGAGAAGGGGAGCTCCTGCTGCAGAGCGGCTATCGGACGGAAAAGACGCAGAGGGAGCTTTATGCGGATTCACTGGCGGAGAACGGCCCGGCGTATACGGCGAAATACGTGGCGGAGCCGGGGTGCAGCGAGCATCAGACCGGGCTGGCTGCGGATATGACGGTAAAGGGTGCTCCGGAGGATCGGATCTGCCCGGAATTTTCAGGAGAGAGTGCTGTACGCTTCAGGAAGAAGGCGGCGGAATTCGGTTTTATCGAAAGATATCCTGCAGAAAAGGAGCCGGTGACCGGAATCGGCGCTGAGCCCTGGCATTTCCGCTATGTGGGCGTGCCCCATGCGGGGCTTATGGAGCAGTGGGGGATGACGCTGGAGGAATATGTGAATTTTCTGCGGAAACGGGAAGGCAGCAGGATTATCTGCCGGACCGGCGGCAGACAGTATGAGATTTCCTATCGGAAATGCCCGCCTGGCGGAATGGAAATTATCGTGCCTGCGGACAGGGAGATTCAAGTGTCCGGCGATAATGTGGACGGGTGTCTGATTACGCTCATATCGGATGCCGGAGAAGGGGGTGTCCCATGAAGAGCCTGGGGAGAGCCGCAGGGAGAAATCCCGGCATCGACTGGATGAAGCTGCTGGCCGCCTGGATGGTGATCGCCATACATACCTATCCCTTTCAGAGCGTGTCCGGGACGGCGGAGATTCTGTTTACCAGGACGGCCTGCCGGCTGGCGGTGCCGTTTTTCTTCCTGGTGACGGGCTTTTATGTGATTCCCCGGTGCATGGAGAGGGACGAAGGCCTGCGAAGGGCGGGAAAATGGTTTGGAAAAACCACGGCGATGTACGGAATCGCCATATTGCTCTATCTGCCGGTAAATTGGTATGCCGGCCGGCTGGCAGGGAGTATCTCTCCCGGGAAAATACTCCGGGAGGTTGTCTGGAACGGAACCTTCTACCATCTCTGGTATTTTCCTGCGGTCCTGACGGGTATGGCGCTGTCGCTGTCTCTGATCCGGATTCTGGGGAAAAATAAAGCCCTGGCTGTCACTGCGGTTCTATATATAATCGGGCTTCTTGGCGACAGCTATTATGGGATCACGGCGGCGGCTCCGCCTCTGCGCCAGTTCTACGAGGGGCTTTGGAACTGGATGGATTACACGCGGAACGGACTGTTCTTCGCGCCGGTGTTCCTGTGTCTGGGAGCCTGCTCTGCCATGGGCTCTGCCGGCAGGAATGCTGCTGCGGCTTTGGAGCCGGAGCTTTATGGAGAGAAGGCGGAAAGCAGAGAGCATACAGCGTTGAAATACGGAATCGGAACTGCTGTGTTTACAGTCCTTCTGCTGGCAGAGGGATGGCTGGTTCACCGTTTTTCCCTGCCGCGCCATGACAGTATGTATGTGCTGCTTCTTCCGGCCGCATGGTTTTTGTTTGCCTGGGTACGAACCTGGCGGGTTCCGCCGCTGCCCGGCGGTAAGGATCTGCCTATGCTGATTTACCTTCTGCACCCGCTCTGTATTATTGGTATACGGGGGGCAGCGGACGTGCTGCATATGGAGAAGCTGCTGGTGGACAACAGCCTGGCGCATTTTGCCGCGGTGACGCTTTCCGCCACGGCGCTGTCTGCAATTCTTATATATTTGCGATATCTGTGGAAGAAAGGTGGGAGATTGGGAAATGGAAAAAGAAAAACGGGAAGCTAACAGAAATACAGGGCTTCGCGCGTGGATGGAACTGAGGGAAGAGCATCTGGCTGCCAATCTGTCCTGCCTGCGGAAATGCCTGAATGCCGGAGCGGACATCATGGCGGTAGTAAAAGCGGACGGATATGGGCACGGGGCAGAAAAGGTTTCACGGGCGCTGGAACAGATGGGCGTAAGAGCCTTTGCCGTGGCAACCCTGGAAGAAGGGATTCTTCTCCGCCGGGCCGGGATACGGGGTAAGATACTGATTCTGGGCTATACGGATCCGGCTGCCTGGCCGGAGCTCGCGCGGTACAGTCTGATTCAGACTGTGGTGGACGCATCCCACGGAGAAGAACTAAACCGGCAGACGGGAGTTGCGCTGCCTGTGCATCTGAAAATTGATACGGGGATGAACCGTCTGGGCATTTCCTGGAGAAAACGGGAAGAGATCGGCAGAATGTTCCGGCTTGGCCGGCTGCAGCCGGAAGGCGTCTATTCGCATCTCTGCGTGGCGGACAGTAAAGAGCCGGAGGATCAGATGTTTACCAGGCTTCAGATCCGCCGCTTCCGGCAGACGGTAAATTTTATACACAGAATGGGATACCGGGAAGTGATATCTCATCTGCAAAGCAGTTACGGACTGATCTGCTATCCGGAAGCGGGCTTTGATTTTGCGCGGCCCGGAATTGCCCTTTATGGAGTCTTAAGCAGCCCTGACCAAAAGCTGAAAAAGAAGCTCGGGCTGAAGCCCGTACTGTCCCTGCGCGCCAGAGTGGCTGCGGTAAAGGAGCTGCGGCCTGGTGACACAGTGGGATATGGCAGGGCCTTTACGGCTGCGAAGCCCATGAGGATTGCGGATGTTACCATGGGCTATTGCGACGGCCTTCCCCGGAACCTGCGGGATGGGAGGGTTTTGCTAAGGGGAAAGAGCTGCCGCCTGATAGGACGCATCTGTATGGATCAATGTACGGTGGATGTGACGGAAGTTCCTGAGATCAGGGCCGGAGATACGGTGACATTTATAGGAACAGACGGAAATCTGGAAATCACGGCAGAAGAGGTGGCTGAAAAAGCCGGAACGATCACCAATGAGCTGCTGTCACGTCTGGGAAGCCGCCTGGAGAGAATCTGGATCGGCGGAAATGACGGAAAGGAGGGTGAGCAGGCTGCCCGCCGCCGGGATAATGGCAAAGAGCGGCAGGCAGAATATCCGATGGAAAAGGCAACTGTGCGGCGGGGAGAAAAAGCGCCTGAGCGTTCTGTTTTATTATAAGAAAAATCAGCGAACCGCCGCAAGCTGTATGCATTGTGTCTTTATCGCCCTGCAGATTCTGATTCCCAGGAAACCTTATCAGCCGGTGGAGGGGTTCTTGATTAAAATCGAAGAAGGAGTATAATTGAGAAGAACATACTAGGAAAACGTACTCAGAAAAATATAAGGGGAGGTATATCCGGCATATGAAAAGACGCGACAGAGAACTGACAGAACTTGAGGAATTCCGGTACGTGCTGGATCACAGCGATGTGGTGCATATCGCCATGCACGATGGAGACGGACTCTATCTGCTGCCTATGAATTACGGCTACACGCTGGAGGAAAGCGGAAAGCTGACACTGTATGTCCACGGCAGTCTGGAGGGGAAAAAATGGGATCTGATCCGGGAAAACGGTCAGGTTGCGGTGGAGATAGACTGTGATCATGCTCTGATTGAGGGAAAGGTGCCCTGCCAGTACGGCTATGGATACGCCAGTATCCTGGGCTCTGGCAGAATGGAGATTCTGGACAGTCCGGAAGAAAAAGCGGAGGCTATGGCTGTGCTGATGAAAACTATGACGGGAAAAGATTTTTCCTTTAATGAAAAACTGGTCAGCATTGTGACGGTCGCCAGAATTGCGGTGGACTCTTATACGGGAAAAAGAAGGCCCGTAAAAGAAGGAGAGAAAATCATGACGGAAAGGATGCAGAGCCATGCATGACAGACTGACCAGGAGCGATATAGCCAAAATGCAGGAAGAGATCGATTACCGGAAGCTGGTGGTCCGTAAGGAAGCTCTGGAAGCGGTAAAGGAAGCCAGAGCCCAGGGAGATCTGAGCGAAAACTTTGAGTATCAGGCGGCGAAAAAAGATAAAAATCAGAATGAAAGCCGCATCCGGTATCTGGAAAACATGATCAAGACAGCGATCATTATCGAGGATCATTCAAAAGCGGATGAGGTAGGGCTGAATAAACGGGTGACCGTCTATTTTGAGGATGACGACGAGACAGAAGAATATAAAATCGTCACAGCCGTCAGGGGCAATTCCCTGAAGGGCCTGATTACCGCCGATTCGCCGCTGGGCGCTGCTCTGATGGGGCACAGGAAGGGCGACCGGGTTCATGTGAAAATCAGCGACCAGGCCGGATACGATGTGATCGTCCGGGCGGTGGAGAGCGCCGGCGGGGAGGACAGCGATCCGCTGAGAAAATTTTAAAAATTCCGGTTTGACGGGCTGACAGGAAAAGCAGGTAAACCGTACGATAAAGCGTGAGATGTTTTTCCGGCTGCGGTTTCGGGCGGAAGAATTGTCAGGGCTTTCCGAAATGGGGTTAAAACCGGGAGAGGCCAGCTCAAACTCGCTGTCGCTCAGACAGTGAGCCGGCCTCTCCCAACACCCCATCCCGAAAAGCCCGACAAATCTAACCGTC
>DVJR01000121.1 GCA_018716575.1 Candidatus Scatomonas merdavium
GGTTTCGCTGGTCATCTGCGCCGCCTTTGCGGCTTCTCCGACAGAAAAATATTTTTTCATTGTCCGTTTCTCCCTGTTGACCTTTGTGTAACACAAAGGTTTATGATTTATCTTAACATTTGAAAGTGTAAAAATCAACAGCTGCACGGAAACCGCGGAAAGCCCGGACGGCGCAAACTGCGGTGCTGCATATGGGAGGATGATTATGAAAAAAGTGATGACGTTTGTATTATGCGCTGTGTTGGGCAGTTTTGCCCTGACGGGCTGCTCGGAGAGCAGCGAACCGTTTGCGCAGAAGGAATATACTGCGGAAGGGGAGCAGATCCGGGAAATCCATATTGATGTGAGGGACAGAAAGATAACCGTATCGCCGTCGGAGGATTCGCTCGTTCATATCGGTTATTCGGAAAACAATAAGGAATACTATGACATTTCCGTTTCCGAGGATCAGGTTCTGACCATGACGGCGGAAAACGACAAGGAGTGGACGGATTTTATCGGCACGAAGCCGGCTGCGGAGGACCGGGAGATCGCTCTGCAGATACCGGACGCGCTTCTGGCCTCTCTGGAGCTGTCGACGACCAACGAGGATATTATACTGGAAAACCTGCAGGTAAAGGAAAACATATCCCTGGATTCCAATGGAGGAAATATCATTTTCGAAAAAGCGGATGTGGGGAATACGCTGGAGCTGACGGCGAAAAACGGGAATATCTCCGGCACAGTTGCGGGAAGCTATGACGATTTTGCCATTTCCTCCGCAATTAAAAAGGGTGAAAGCAATCTGCCGGAAAATAAAGACGGCGGCGAAAAAACACTGCAGGTATCATGCAATAACGGCGATATATCCGTTGATTTCCAGAATTGAGAAAACTGTGTCTAAAAGTCCCGGAATACGTTTACGAATGCCTGTGCCCTGTGCTATAATGAAAAACAGCACAGGCAGAAAAATGTATCAGTACAAAGATGGGAATGGAGGATAATGTATTATGAAATATGCGATGTTTTATTCATCTGCAACGGGAAATACGCAGCTTCTGGCAGAAACTCTGGAAAGTGAGCTGGCCGGAGAGTCGAAGGTGGACAATCCGGAGGAGGCGGATCTGGTGCTGGCCGGCTTCTGGACAGACCAGGGAGCGGCAGATGAACAGTCCAGGAAGTTTCTGAAGTCTCTGAAGAACCGGAAGGTATTCCTGTTCGGAACGGCGGGCTTCGGCGACAGCCAGACGTATTTCGACGGCATTCTGGAAGCGGCAGAGGACAACTTAAGCGAGACCAACGAAGTGGTGGGTTCGTTTATGTGCCAGGGCAGGATGCCCCAGGCCCTGCGGGATAAATACAACCGGCTTAAGGAAGAAGTACCCACTCAGGGGGCTCATTATGACCTGATGATCTCTAACTTCGACAAAGCTTTGTCTCATCCGGACGGAACGGATCTGGAGAATCTGAAGGCTGCTCTGAAGAAGGCTCTGGCGGCGCTGTAATCCGAGCAGGGGAGAACGGAAAAAAAGAAAGAAGTCCCGTAGCGGGAAAAGCAGAGAGCTCTGCGGCGGCAGAGAACCTGCGCGTTCACCGCTGCGGGGCTTTTCCTGACTTTATATATATGCTGTGCTGCCGCGGTGAATTGACAGAACTGGCAGCGGCTCGATATACTGTTGAATAATACATAAAAACTGATGACAAGGGAGAAAAAAAGTATGGAGAGGGAGAAATTTGGTTCAAGGCTGGGATTTATCCTGATCTCAGCCGGGTGCGCGATCGGCATCGGAAATGTGTGGAGATTTCCCTATGTTGCAGGAAACAATGGCGGGGGTATCTTCGTGCTGTTTTATCTGTTTTTCCTGGTGATTCTGGGAATTCCCGTACTGACCATGGAGTTTTCTGTGGGACGTGCCAGCGGCAGAAGTGCTGTAAAGGCATGCCAGCAGCTGGAGAAGCCGGGGCAGAAATGGCACCTGCACGGAATTATCGCTGTGGCCGGCAACTATCTGCTGATGATGTTTTATACCGTTGTCACCGGCTGGATGCTGCATTATTTCTATCTGATGGCGTCCGGACGCTTTGAGGGAACGGATACCGCAGGTGTGAGTGCTGTTTATCATGAAATGCTGGGCAGTCCGGAAGTTTTGTCCTTCTGGATGGTGATCGTGGTGGTTGTAGGCTTCCTGATCTGCTCCTGGGGTCTGAATAAGGGCCTGGAGAGAATTTCCAAATGGATGATGCTGGCTCTGCTGGCCATTATCGTGGTGCTGGCTGTCCGCAGCCTGACGCTGCCTGGCGCATCGGAGGGGCTGTCCTTTTATCTGGTGCCGAATCTGGATAATGTAAAAGAAATAGGAATCGGTAATGTGGCGGTAGCGGCTATGAATCAGTCGTTCTTTACTCTGAGCCTGGGCATCGGCGCCATGGCCATTTTCGGCAGCTACCTGGACAAAAAGCGTTCTCTGATGGGAGAGGCCGTCACCGTATCCATCCTGGATACGTTTGTGGCGGTGACTTCGGGGCTGATCATTTTCCCGGCCTGCCTGACCTACGGGATCAATCCCGGCAGCGGCCCGGGGCTGATCTTTGAGACGCTGCCCAACGTGTTCCGCTCCATGCCTGCAGGGCGTCTGTGGGGAAGTCTGTTTTTCGTATTTCTGGCGTTCGCGGCCTTTTCCACTATTCTGGCAGTGTTTGAGAATATCTTAAGCTTCTGGGGCGATCTTTTCGGATGGAGTCGGAAGAAAGCGGCGCTGGTCAACATTTTCCTGATGATCGCGCTGTCCATGCCCTGCGTGCTGGGCTTCAACGTCCTGTCCGGGCTGGAGCCCCTGAAGGCGGGTAATACGATCATGGATCTGGAGGATTTTCTGGTCAGCAACCTGCTGCTGCCGCTGGGCTCGCTGTTTTATGTGATCTTCTGCACCAGCCGCTACGGCTGGGGCTGGAAGAAATTCCGGGCGGAGGCCAATCTGGGAACCGGCCTGAAGGTGCCGGACGGTCTGCGGCGGTACTGCACCTACGTGCTGCCCTGTATCGTGGCGGTGATCTTTATCTATGGGCTGGTGACCTATTTCTGATGAAAGAAACGCTGATTTTCCTGGGAGACAGTAATGTAGACGCCGGACGGCTGTGGGAGGAATGTGCTGATGGTCTGGGCTTCGGCTTCGTGGCGGAGCTGGCGGGAAAGCTGCCGGAGGAGAAATTTGCGCTGATTAACCGGGGACATTACGGCTTTACAGTTCGGGATGTGTGGCGGAATCTGCCCCACGCCGGCGGAGAAGTGTCAGGGAGCGCACCTCTGTTCCCCGGGGAGGAAAAGGATTCCGGGAAACGGGAGTCAGGCGCTTCCGCTGCCGCGCCTGCCACAGTTACAGTGCTGGCAGGGGTCAACAACATCCCCATGTATTTTTATGAAAACCGG
Source organism: Candidatus Scatomonas merdavium (assembly GCA_018716575.1). Lineage (GTDB taxonomy): Bacteria > Bacillota > Clostridia > Lachnospirales > Lachnospiraceae > Scatomonas > Scatomonas merdavium. The sequence goes on from DVJR01000121.1 coordinate 3,407, forward strand.
AATACGCTGCCGGCATCCTTCCGGGAGGATTACGGTCAGCTTCTCGAACGGGTGCGGGAGTTCTGGCCGGGAGCCCGGCTGATTCTTGCTGAACCGTTTGTGTTCCGAAAACCGGAAGAATTTATAAGCTGGCGGCCGCTGCTGGAGCAGGAGAGCCGGGTGATCCGGGAGCTGGCAGCGCTGTACGGCGCGGAGTTTCTGCCGCTGCAGGAATGTATGGACCGGGCAGCGGAGCAGTACGGCATGGACGCCGTGACGCCGGACGGCCTGCATCTGACCGCCATAAGCAGCCGGCTGCTGGCGGAGAGATGGCTGGAGGCCTTTCAGAAAAAAGCCCGGTGAACAGATCGTAACTGCGGCGCCGGTTCCTTTTTTGAAAACAGGAGGCAGAACATGAAAGTAACTTTTCTGGGACACAGCGGCTTTGCCGTGCAGGCGGGGAGCCTGCTGCTGATCTTCGATTATGAGACGGGAGAGCTGCCGCTGGAGGACGGGATTGAGCGGCTGATCTTTTTCGTGAGCCACCGGCATCAGGATCATTTCAATCCGGCCATTTTCTATCCGGAGGGATGGAACGGGCAGACGGAATATGTTCTTTCGAAGGATGTGCGGAAGGCCATAAGGAGGCTGGAGGGCGTTCCGGAGGAGCGCTGCCGGTGGATGGCGGCGGGAGAAGAGCTGCGTCTGACGTCAGGAGACGGAGCGGACGGCCGGGAACAGCGGGAGAGGGACGGACAGTCCGTCCGGGTGCGGACCCTGCGTTCCACGGACTGTGGCGTGGCATTTCTGGTTTCTCTGGAGGAGGGGCAGATCTACCATGCGGGCGACCTGAACTGCTGGACCTGGCCGGAGGATACGAAGCAGCACCGGAATCAGATGGTGGCGGAGTATCAGAGGGAAATCCGCAGGCTGCAGGGAGAGCAGATCCGGCTGGCTTTCTGTCCGCTGGATCCGAGGCTGGAGGAAAATTATGCTGACGGCTTTCTGTGGTTCCTGGAGCATGTGGACGCGGATTACGTGTGGCCCATGCACATGTGGGAAGAGTACGGTACGGCGGAACGTCTGCTGGCTACCATGGAAGATGAAGCCCTGAAGAAAAAAGTAATGCGGATCAGCCGCGCCGGGCAGCAGTGGGAAATCTGAGCACGGGCCTGAACACTTTTCAGAAATTTTACATTTCTTTTACGCCTGTCAGGTGTTGGAAAAAAGTAAATAAGGATATACTTTGCATTAAGAAACCGAGGAAAGAGGAAAAAGCTATGCCATCCACATATGCACATTACCGGTTCGGATGCGAAGTATTTCGTCGCCTGCCGAAAGAAATGGCCGGATCTGTTCGCAGATACCGGCCTCTTTATCTTGCCGGCCTTCACGGGCCGGATCTGATGTTCTATTACAAACCCCTGATCGCACATCCTGTCAATCAGATCGGATATGAACTGCATAACAGCACAGGAAAGGATTTTTTCGAACGTGGTGTTCGCCTGGTGAGAGAAAGCTCAGATCCGGATATGTCCTGGGCTTATTTGTGCGGAGTGGTCTGCCACTTTGTGCTGGACAGCTTCTGCCATCCCTACGTGGAGGAGAAGATACAGAAGAGTCATGTGAAGCATACGGAAATTGAAGGAGCCTTCGACCGGGCCCTGATGGTGCACGACGGTCTGAATCCGGTGGCGCACAGGCTGACGGACCACATTCTTCCCACGGAAACGTATGCCTCTGTGATCGCGCCCTTCTACGCACCGGCCACAGCGGAGCAGGTATACCGGGCCATGAAGTCCATGATCCGGTATAACGGCTTTCTGACGGCTCCATCGCCTGTGAAGCGCGCGGCGGTCAGCGGCATCCTGAAAATCTCGGGCAACTATCCCGAGATGCACGGCATGATGATAACGGAGAAAAAAGACCGCCGTTTTGCCGACAGCGACCAGAAGCTGTATGAGCTGTATAAAAAAGGGCTCCACGCGGCGCCCTCCATGATCCGGGAAATCCGGGAGCTGCTGGAAAAGGGAACGCCGCCGGGGCCGCGCTTTGCCCATACCTTTGGCGTGGAATAGGAGGAAGCGATGGGAAAATTCAGATTGACAGCTGATGAAAAGGCATGGATCCTGTACGATGTGGGAAATTCCGCGTTTATTCTGCTGGCCTCCACGATTCTGCCCATTTACTATAACGCCCTGGCAGAGAGCGCGGGAATATCGTCTGTAGATTATCTGGCTTCCTGGGGGTATGCCGTGTCTGCCGCAACTTTGATCGGAGCGGCGGCAGGGATGGTTCTGGGAGGTATTTCCGATCAGAAAGGCTACAAAAAAAGATTGTTTGCCGTCTGCGTGGCGGTCGGAGCAGCGGCCTGTGCGGCGCTGGGGCTGGCGGCTACCTGGCAGTGGTTTCTGGGGATTTTTGTGGCGGCCCGTGTCGCCTATTCTGACAGCCTGGTGTGTTATGATGCCATGCTGCCGGATATTACGCCGGAAGAACGACTGGACCGGGTTTCGTCTCAGGGATATGCCTGGGGCTATATCGGCAGCTGCATTCCGTTTGCCGTCTGCCTGTTTCTCTGTCTGGGCTATGAAACTCTGGGCCTTTCTCTGGGAACGGCGATGATGATAGCTTTTCTGATTACAGCGCTCTGGTGGGCAGGGGCGGCAGTCCCGCTTTTCAGACGCTACAGACAGGTACACTATGCGGAAGCAGGCGGACATCCTGTCAGAGACAGTTTCCGCCGCCTGGGACGTACCTTTTCACAGGTGAAAGGTCAGAAACATATTTTCCTGTTCCTGCTGGCCTTTTTCTTCTTCATTGACGGGGTTTATACAATCATTGATATGGCCACTGCCTATGGTACGGCTCTGGGGCTGGATACGCCGGGGCTTCTGGCTGCGCTTCTGGTTACCCAGGTAGTGGCATTTCCTTGCTCGATTCTGTTCGGCAGGCTGGCCGGACGTTTTTCGGCAAAACGGCTTATTGAGATCTGTATTCTGGCTTATCTCGGCATTGCGGTATATGGTATTTTCCTGCAGAACCAGCTGCAGTTCTATATTCTGGCTGTCTGCGTGGGAATTTTTCAGGGAGGCATCCAGTCCCTGTCCCGTTCGTATTATGCTTCGCTGATCCCGGCAGAGCAGGCGGGTGAGTACTTTGGCCTGTTTGACATCTGCGGAAAGGGTGCGTCATTTATGGGAACCTTTCTGGTGGGAGCGGTGAGCCAGGCTACGGGCAGCATGAATCTGGGCGTGGGCGCTCTTGCGGTAATTTTCGGCGCAGGCTTTGTACTGCTGCGGGCGCTCCCGGCCGCCCGTGAGATGCATAATATCTGATGATTGACAGAAATCCCCCCGGCTGATATGGTAAAAGTATATATATGTCGGCAGCACCGGGAGTGCAGCAGAACAGGGGGATTGCAGTATGAAAAAATGGAGATGCAGCGTATGCGGATACATCTGGGAAGGGGAAACACCTCCCGTACAGTGTCCGGTCTGTCGTGCAGCGACAGATAAGTTTGTGGAAATGACAGGAGAAAGGGAAAAATCAGAGAATCCGGCGTCCGGGCGGAGTCCCGGCAATGGAGCGGCCAGGCCGGGTCTGGCTTACGATGATGCCTATGGACGCAGTGATCCGGGATGCCGTTATATGGATCTGATTCATGAAATGGCGGTGAAGGGAAAGAGCGTCAGCGGAGCCATGGGAACACAGATGGCTATGCCGGGCTGGGACGATATTCTTCTTCTCGGAGCGCAGCTGAATCCGCCTCCGCTGGCGGACGATGCTCCGGTGTGCGTATCAACGGTGCTGGGCAAGCATGCCAAACGCCCGCTGGTGCTGAAACATCCCGTATATGTTTCGCACATGTCCTTCGGAGCATTGTCGCGGGAAGTGAAAATTGCGCTGGCAAAGGGAAGCGCCATGGCAGGTGCCGCCATGTGCAGCGGTGAAGGCGGCATTCTGCCGGAGGAGAGGGATGAGGCGTTTCAGTACATATTCGAATATGTTCCAAACAGATACAGTGCCACGCCGGAAAATCTGCGACGGGCCAGCGCAGTGGAGATCAAGATCGGACAGGGAACAAAGCCCGGCATGGGAGGCCATCTGCCCGGAGAGAAAGTAACGCCGGAGATAGCAGAGCTGCGGGGACGGAAGGCCGGGGAGGATATTCAGAGTCCGTCCGGATTTCCTGAGCTGAAGGGAAAAGAAGATCTGAAAAAGATGGTGGATATGCTGCGGCGGGAGTCTGACGGCCGTCCTGTAGGGATAAAGATTGCCGCAGGCAGGATTGAGAGAGATCTGGAATTCTGCGTATACGCGGAGCCGGATTTTATCACCATAGACGGAAGAGGCGGAGCCACAGGCTCCAGTCCGCTGCTGCTGCGGGAGGCCTCCAGCGTACCGACAGTTTATGCTCTGCATCGTGCCAGAAAATATCTGGATTCCGTGCGGTCGGATATTTCACTGGTGATTACAGGCGGTCTCAGGGTTTCGGCAGATTTTGCCAAGGCCATAGCCATGGGCGCCGATGCGGTGGCAGTGGCTACTGCTCCTCTGATGGCGGCAGCCTGTCAGCAGTACCGGATCTGCGGGACTGGCAGATGTCCGGCAGGGGTTGCCACCCAGGATCCGGAGCTCAGGAAGCGGCTGAAGATTGATCAGGCGGCGGAAAGGGTGGCAAATTACTTCCGGGTTACTCTGGAAGAACTGAAGATGTTCGCAAGAATTACCGGCCATTCCAGGCTGCATGAGCTTAGCGTGGATGATCTCTGCACGGTCAGCAGGGAAATATCAGAATTTACCAGCATACCTCATGCCTGAGGCGGGCTCCTGTTCCGGGGGCCGGCGGGTATACAACCGAAAAAAAATGTGGTAAGATGATACTGTTTCCCAATGACTGTACTGCGGGCTGGGCCCGCTCTGATATTCCGTGCAGGAGGAATCTGGAGTATGAAGCTGGACAGGAAAACGATGCTGAAGATCTGCGGGCTGATCGTATTTACCATTCTTGTTATTGTCTGCTGTTTTCAGTTTGGAACTGTAGTTGCCATTGTAACCGGGCTGATTGGGCTCTTCACTCCGTTCCTGATCGGCCTTGTCATGGCTTTTATCATTAATATTCTGATGCGCTTTCTGGAGCGCAGGCTGTTTGCGCTGCCATTTATAAGGGATCGGAAGTTTTTGCAGCGTATCAAGCGTCCGGTCAGTATTTTCCTGGCGATTGTGATTATTCTGGGTGTGATCGCGGCCGTGTTCGGCTTTGTCATTCCGCAGCTGGGAGAAGCGGCGAATACAGCGATCAAGAACCTGGAGGGTGCCATTCCGCGTCTGCGGGACTGGCTGAATGAGAGACTGGCAGGCTATCCGGAAATGCTGGAAAAAGTCAATAATGTTCTGAGTCAGGAGCCTAACTGGCCGCTGATTTTTTCTAATATTCTGGAATTCCTTCGATCCGGAAATATCGGCGGGGCGGCGGATATGTTTTCGGCAGCCACCGCTATGGTAAGCCAGGTGCTGGGCACAGTATCGACGGCAATTATCGCCTTCGTATTCGCCTGCTACATTCTGGCTCAGAAGGAAAAGCTGAAAAGCCAGGCTTCCAGGGTGATGCATGCTTTTCTGCCGGAACGGCCGGCAGAATGGCTGTCGCAGGTATATCATCTCAGCGCCCATACGTTTTCAGGTTTTATCACAGGGCAGTGCCTGGAGGCATGCATTTTGTTTTTGCTGTATTTCGTTGTTCTGACTATTGGCGGATTTCCTTACGCTGCTTTGATAGCGGTAATTGTGGCATTTATGTCTTTTGTTCCGTTTTTCGGCAATTATCTCAGTCTGATTCTGGGAGCCCTTTTGATTTTGACGGTCAGTCAGGTCAGAGCGATAGTATATATTGTCATGGCACTGATTATCCAGCAGGTTGACGGAAATCTGATTTATCCCCGGGTAGTGGGCAATTCCATTGGCTTACCCGGCATCTGGGTGCTGCTGGCTATCTCTGTGGGCGGCAGCCTGTTTGGAATTCTGGGAATGCTGTTTTTTATTCCGCTGACCTCGGTGCTCTACACGCTGCTGCGGGAAGCTGTTTACAAAAGACTGGAAAGGAAGAAAATGTCGAATGATTCAGGACATCGGACCGAATAAGTATCACAATGAATATTACGACAAGGAACCGGGAGAACGGGGCATCATCCTGATCTATCGAAAGGATGAGGTTTTCCTGCGCCGGGGAGAAGACGGCACTGTTGAATTCCCCGGGGCGCAGGATTTCGCCGGCTGTGAGATGAACTATACGTATCTGTTTGCTATTGACGAAGAGGAATTTTATCTGGGGGAGCTGCTGGAAGGCTCTTTGCCGGAAGGATACCAGTTTGAACACGTCCGCCTGTTCCGTCTGGCACGCCCCAGGGAACTTTCCTTTGCCGGAATTACGGGGCACCAGCTCTATGAATGGTATCAGCGCCATCTGTATTGCGGCGCCTGCGGCGTGAGGATGCAGAAGGATCATAAGGAACGGATGATGAAATGTCCTTCCTGCGGAAATATGGTTTATCCGGTGATCAGTCCGGCTGTAATTATCGCGGTGACCCATCAGGGAAGGCTGCTGATGAGCAAATATGCGGGGCGGGAATATAAGAAATACGCATTAATTGCCGGTTTTAATGAAATCGGGGAAACTATTGAAGAGACGGTTCACCGGGAGGTTATGGAAGAGGTTGGGCTGAAAGTGAAAAACCTTACATATTACAAGAGCCAGCCATGGCCTTTCACCGGTACTCTGCTGATGGGGTTCTTCTGTGAACTGGACGGGGAGGATGAACACATTACCCTGGAGGAAGAGGAACTGTCAGAAGCGGGCTGGTATCTGCCGGAAGAGGTTCCGGAGGATGAAGAGCGCATTGCGCTGACCCGGGAAATGATGACAGTATTTAAAAGCGGAAATTATCCGGGCATGCGGTAAGGCATCAGAACGCAAATGGATGAAACGCAAAAAGAGACTGCGGCAGACATACTTCAAACAGAATAAATGTCTGCCGTAATTATTTTTTTATATTTCCTATTGACACGATAGGAAATATAGGATATAGTATAGCCAGTTAAAAGAAAACAAAGGAAAAGGAGTGCCAGTATGAATAAAGTAAAACCGTATACAGAACGAAAACTGAAATTTGAGACATTACAGCTTCATGTGGGACAGGAGCAGCCGGATCCGGCCACTGACGCCAGAGCTGTGCCGATCTATGCAACGTCGTCGTATGTGTTTCATGACTGCGATCACGCCGCGGCGCGGTTCAGTCTGGAGGATGCGGGAAATATATATGGAAGGCTGACCAATCCGACCCAGGACGTATTTGAGCGCCGTATCGCGGCTCTGGAGGGAGGAACAGCGGCTCTGGCTGTGGCCTCGGGAGCGGCTGCTGTGACCTATACGATCCAGAACCTGGCCCGGAGCGGGGAGCATATCGTGGCGGCAAACAACATATACGGCGGAACGTATAATCTGCTGGCCCATACGCTTCCGGAGTACGGAATTCATGCGGATTTTGTCAATCCTGCGGATCCGGAGAATTTTGAACGGGCTATCCGTGACAATACGAAGGCTTTGTATGTGGAGAGCTTCGGTAATCCCAATTCCGATATTACGGACCTGGAGGCGGTGGCGGAGATCGCCCACCGGCACAGGATCCCGCTGGTGGTGGACAGCACGTTTGCCACGCCTTACCTGCTGCGGCCCATCGAGCACGGGGCGGATATTGTCATCCATTCGGCTACAAAATTCATCGGCGGCCATGGAACGGCCATCGGAGGCGTAATTGTGGAAGGCGGAAAATTTGACTGGGAAGCTTCAGGAAAATTTCCGGCGCTGACGGAGCCGGATCCCAGCTACCATGGCGTCAGCTTTACAAAGGCTGCAGGTCCGGCTGCCTTTGTGACAAGAATCCGGGCTACACTGCTGCGGGATACGGGAGCCACGCTGTCCCCCTTCCATGCCTTCCTGTTTCTGCAGGGGTTAGAAACTCTTTCTCTGCGGGTGGAACGTCATGTGGAGAATGCTCTGCAGGTGGTCCGCTATCTGGAAAACCATCCGCAGGTAGTACAGGTACATCATCCGTCGGTTTCCAGGGACAGAAAACAGCAGGAGCTGTACCGGAGGTATTTTCCGAAAGGCGGCGGATCCATTTTTACTTTTGAAATACGGGGTGATGAACGGACGGCCAGAGATTTCATTGACCATCTGGAAATCTTTTCCCTGCTGGCAAATGTGGCGGATGTGAAATCTCTGGCAATTCATCCGGCATCCACGACCCATTCCCAGCTTACGGAGGAGGAACTGAAAGAACAGGGGATTGCCGGAAATACCATCCGGCTGTCCATCGGAACAGAACATATTGATGACATTATAGAGGATCTGGAAGAAGCGTTTCGGGCTGTGAAATGAATTCGCCGGAGCTGATGAGGTAAAAGGAGGAGTGCGAAATGGCAGGAATTTATAAAGGAATGACAGAACTGATCGGCAATACGCCGCTGATGGAGGCAGTGAGGACAGAAGAAAAAAAGGGGCTTTTGGCGAGACTTCTGGTTAAGCTGGAATATCTGAATCCGGCAGGAAGTGTCAAGGACCGGATTGCCGGAGCTATGATTACAGATGCAGAACAAAAAGGACTGCTGAAAGAAGGCGGCACGATCGTGGAACCCACATCGGGAAACACAGGCATAGGGCTGGCGGCAATCGGCGCTTCAAAGGGATACAGGGTGATTCTGACCATGCCGGAAACCATGAGCGTGGAACGGAGAAACATTCTGAAGGCTTATGGGGCAGAACTGGTGCTGACAGACGGGGCAAAAGGAATGAAGGGAGCCATTGCCAGGGCGGAAGAGCTGGCGCTGGAGATCCCCGGCAGCTTTTTGCCCGGCCAGTTCCGGAATCCTGCCAATCCGGAAATTCACCGGAAAACTACGGGGCCGGAGATCTGGGAGGATACGGAAGGAGAGGCAGATATTTTCGTGGCGGGCGTCGGTACCGGCGGAACAGTGACAGGGGTCGGAGCCTATCTCAAAAGCCGGAAGCCTTCTGTGCAAGTGGCTGCCGTGGAACCGGCCTCGTCTCCGGTGCTGTCGGGAGGCGCACCGGGATCCCATAAGATCCAGGGAATCGGAGCGGGTTTTGTGCCGGAAAATCTGAAGCGGGAAGTGATTGATGAAATTATTCCAGTGGAGGACGCAGAGGCCATAGCAGCGGCCCGGGAGTTCGCGAGGACAGAGGGAATCCAGGTGGGCATTTCGTCCGGGGCGGCGCTTCATGCAGCTCTGCGATTAGCGGCCCGTCCGGAAAACGCAGGCCGGACGATTGTGGCTTTGCTGCCGGACGGCGGAGACAGATATTATTCTACTGCGCTGTTTGAAGCATGATGCAGAGGGACGTTATTTCTGGAAAAAAGAGACATTCCCTGGAGGATGGTATGCCCTGTGGGTATAAGTCCTCCCGGAATGTCTCTTTTTTTATGACAGAAAATTATGAATGCTCTTTTATCTCACTGTGCCATTCCTGAAGGGAACGCACTTCACCCTGTTCGTGGGTCCTGACATAGTGAATTCCTTCAGCCGTGGCCTTGGCGGCGGCTATGGTAGTGAAGTAGGGCACCTTTGATTTGATGGCAGCTTTTCGCAGATAGCTGTCATCGTGTATGCTCTCTTTGCCGGAGGGCGAGTTGATGATCAGCTGAATACTGCCGTTTGTGATCAGATCTTTGATATTCGGTCTGCCCTCATAGAGTTTTTTTACTTTTTCCGCCGGAATGCCTGCTTCCCGGATAGTATCGCAGGTATTTCCCGTGGCGACAATATGGAAACCGTTGTCGGCGAAGATTCTGGCCACTTCCACAGCTTCTGCCCGATCCTTCCGGTTGACGGAGATCAGTACGGTTCCCTCCAGAGGCAGTTTGGACTGAATAGCTTCCTGGGCTTTGTAGAATGCTTCGCCATAGGATCTGGAGATACCCAGCACCTCTCCTGTGGAACGCATCTCCGGCCCCAGAAGTGGATCCACCTCCGGGAACATATTGAAGGGGAAGGCCGCTTCTTTGACGCCGTAGTAAGGAATCTCCCGTTCCTTCAGGCCCGGCACCGGAGAAGGTCTGCCGGTCAGTTCTGAAGTGATAATGTCAGTGGCCAGGGGCACCATGCGGATGCCGCAGACCTTCGATACCAGAGGTACCGTACGGGAGGCTCGCGGATTTGCTTCCAGCACGTATACTTTGCCGTTTTCGATGGCATACTGCATATTCATCAGGCCTTTTACGTTCATCTCTACAGCGATTTTGCGAGTGTATTCCTCGATGGTATTCAGGTTTTCTTCCGAAATATGCACGGAAGGAATGATACAGGCGGAATCACCGGAATGAACTCCTGCCAGCTCTATGTGCTCCATAACAGCCGGAACAAAAGCGTGCGTGCCGTCGCTGATGGCATCCGCTTCACATTCCAGAGCGTGGTTCAGAAAACGGTCGATGAGGATGGGGCGGTCGGGAGTGACGCCTACCGCGGCTTTCATGTAGTCTGCCATGCTCGCATCGTCATATACCACTTCCATGCCGCGGCCGCCCAGCACGTAAGAGGGGCGGACCATGACCGGATAGCCGATCTGTCCGGCGATTTTGATGGCTTCTTCCACTGTAGTGGCCATGCCGGATTCCGGCATGGGGATTTCAAGGCGGTCCATCATGGCCCGGAAGAGATCGCGGTCCTCGGCCAGGTCGATGACGGAAGGCGAGGTTCCGAGGATCTTTACGCCGTTTTTCTCCAGCTCGGAAGCCAGATTCAGAGGCGTCTGGCCGCCGAACTGAGCGATAACGCCAAGGGGCTTCTCTTTCTTATAGATGCTCAGTACATCCTCCAGGGTCAGCGGTTCGAAGTACAGCTTGTCCGAGGTATCGTAATCAGTGGATACCGTCTCCGGGTTGCAGTTTACGATGATCGTCTCGAAGCCCAGCTTCTTCAGAGCCAGGGAAGCGTGTACGCAGCAGTAGTCGAATTCGATGCCCTGACCGATGCGGTTGGGGCCGCCGCCCAGAATCATGATCTTGGGTTTCTCATTGGAAATCGGATTTTTATCCGGTGCGTTATAGGTGGAATAGTAATAGGCGCTGTCCGGGGTGCCGCTGACATGAACTCCTTCCCAGGCCTCCTCCACTCCCAGAGCGATCCGGCGGTTTCGGATGTCGTCTTCAGGAACTGAGAGAATCTGACTTAAATATTTGTCAGAGAATCCATCCTTTTTTGCTTTGATCAGCCGGTCGTCGGAAGGCAGGCTGCCTTTGGATACCATCAGAGCTTCTTCCTCGTCCACCAGCTCTTTCATCTGTTCGATGAAATAAGCCTTTACCCTGGTCAGCTCATGGAGCTCTTCCACGGAAGCGCCTTTCCGCAGGGCCTCATACATGAGGAAATACCGCTCGCTGGAAGGACTGATCAGGCGTTTCAGAAGCTCTTCTCTGGACAGAGAATCAAAGTCTTTGGCATGCCCCAGGCCGTAGCGGCCGGTCTCCAGGCTGCGGATGGCCTTCTGGAAAGCCTCTTTGAAATTTTTGCCGATGCTCATGACCTCGCCCACGGCACGCATCTGAGTGCCCAGCTTATCCTCCACGCCCTTGAATTTTTCAAAAGCCCAGCGCGCGAACTTGATTACCACATAATCGCCGTCCGGAACATATCTGTCCAGCGTTCCGTATTTTCCGCAGGGGATGTCTTTCAGCGTCAGGCCGGAAGCCAGCATGGCGGATACAAGTGCGATCGGGAAGCCGGTTGCCTTGGAGGCCAGGGCCGAAGAACGGGAAGTCCGGGGATTAATTTCTATAACAATGATGCGGTCGGAAACCGGATCATGGGCAAACTGTACGTTTGTGCCGCCGATGACTTCTACGGATTCTACGATTTTATAGGCCTGCTCCTGCAGCCGCTTCTGGCATTCCTCGGAAATAGTCAGCATGGGGGCGGCACAGAAGGAATCCCCCGTATGGACGCCCATGGGATCGATGTTCTCAATAAAGCAGACGGTGATCATATTGTTGTCCGCGTCGCGAACCACCTCCAGCTCCAGTTCTTCCCAGCCGATGATAGATTCCTCCACCAGCACCTGGCCAACCAGGCTGGCCTGCAGGCCGCGGGCGCAGACCACCTGCAGCTCTTCACGGTTGTAGACCAGGCCGCCGCCTGCGCCGCCCATAGTGTAGGCGGGACGCAGTACCACCGGATAACCCAGGCGGTCTGCAATGGCCAGAGCCTCATCCACGCTGTAAGCCACTTCACTCCGGGCCATTTCTATGCCCAGCTTGTTCATGGCTTTTTTAAATTCTATGCGGTCCTCCCCGCGTTCTATGGCATCTGCCTGTACGCCTATGACCTGCACGTTGTATTTCTCCAGAATGCCTGCTTTATTCAGCTCGGCGCAGAGATTCAGGCCGGATTGTCCGCCCAGGTTTGGCAGCAGGGCGTCGGGGCGTTCTTTTTTGATAATCTGTTCCAGACGCTCTGCGTTCAGCGGTTCGATGTAGGTTACATCAGCAGTTTCCGGGTCGGTCATGATGGTGGCCGGATTGGAATTGACCAGCACAATTTCATAGCCCAGCTTCCGAAGAGCCTTGCAGGCCTGGGTGCCGGAGTAGTCAAATTCGCAGGCCTGACCAATCACGATGGGGCCGGAGCCGATTATGAGTACTTTGTGAATATCTGTTCGTTTGGGCATAGATTTGTCCTCCTTTGTTCTAAGAAATATTATATAGAAATTAACAAAAAGCACAAGGGTTTTTGTGCAAAAGAGCACTTGGCTGCTTCCATTGACTTTCCTATCCGATGATGCTAAACTGAAAAGAACGGCGGACTGTGAGACCAGTCCCCGGAGATAGATTGAATAACTACAAAGAGGACAGAAGATTATGATGAACGGTAAAAAAGTTTTATTTTCCGGCATGCAGGCCACAGGAAATCTGACGCTGGGCAATTATCTGGGCGCCCTGAAAAACTGGGTGACGCTGAACGAGGAATATGAGTGCTTTTACAGTGTGGTGGATATGCATTCCATCACGGTGCGGCAGGATCCGGCTACTCTGCGGAAGAGGGCCAGGAAGCTCCTGACCATCTATATCGCGGCGGGCCTGGATCCGGAGAAAAACTGCATTTATTATCAGTCCCACGTGTCCGGTCACGCGGAACTCATGTGGATTCTGAACTGCTTTACCTATATGGGCGAGCTGAACCGCATGACCCAGTTCAAGGACAAGGCGGCGAAGCACGCGGACAATATCAATGCGGGACTGTTTACGTATCCTGTGCTGATGGCAGCGGATATTCTGCTGTATCAGACCGACGTGGTACCGGTGGGTATTGATCAGATGCAGCATCTGGAAATCACAAGGGATATTGCAGAGCGGTTCAATAATCTGTACGGGGATGTATTCACCATTCCTGAAGCTTATGTGGGCAAGGTGGGAGCCAAGATCATGAGCCTTCAGGATCCCACGAAGAAGATGTCTAAATCTGACGAGAATCCCAACGCCAGCATTTATCTGATGGATGACGCGGATACGGTGGCCAGAAAATGCCGTCGGGCCGTGACGGATTCGGAGGGCGTGATCCTCTACAGGGACGAGCAGCCGGGCGTGAAGAACCTGCTGAGCATTTACTGCGCCTGTACGGGAAAACAGCCGGAGGATGCGGTTCGTGAGTTCGACGGCCAGGGCTACGGCGCGCTGAAGGACGCGGTAGCTGAGACGGTCAACGCGGTGCTGCAGCCCCTGCAGGCCGAGGTGGCCAGAATTGAGCAGGACAAGGCATGGCTTGACTCCATTATTAAGAATAATGCGGAGAAGGCACAGTATTTTGCCAATAAAACACTCAGGAAAGTACAGAAAAAAGTGGGCTTTCCGGAGCGTCCCCGCTGAAACGGGAAAATCAGACGGAAAGGGTGAGAAAAATGACCATTGAAGAGCTGTTGAAGGTGCTGGAAATGCAGGAGGAGATTCTGCAGTTCAGCCATTTTACCCATGGAGATGCCTGGGAGCTGGGTAATCTGATCGTTATGGAGGCGCGGCGGCGCAATACGCCGGTGGCGCTGAAGATCCAGCTAAACAACGGGCAGACGGTTTTTCAGTATGATTTTGATGGAACCACCCTCTATACCGAGGACTGGGTGCAGAGAAAAATTCATACAGTGAGGAAAACAGAGAGCAGCAGTCTGCATCTGCATATGATGCTGCGGCAGAATGAAGAGAGCCTGTCAGGCATGGGGCTGGATCCGTCAGAGTATGCCAGCGTGGGCGGCGGTTTTCCCATACGGGTGGAAGATGTGGGCGTGATCGGTGCGGTTGCGGTCTCCGGCCCGAATCATGTGGCGGATCACGATCTGCTGGTGAAATGTATCAGCAAATATCTTCATGTGGATGAAGTACCCAGAATCCGGGCGGTATAATCAGGAAAAGACAGACTGGCAGATCCGTCAGAAGGCCGGAGATTCCACCGGGGATTCAGAGCTTCAGAAGTCTTTGCATATCATCAGGAAGCGGTGCGGCAAAACGCATCGCTTCTTTTGTGATGGGATGGCAGAACTTCAGCTTCCAGGAGTGAAGTGCCTGGCGTCCGATGGGGTGGGAGGTGTCGGAATTATACAGGGTATCACCCAGCAGAGGATGGCCGATAGCGGCCATGTGCACCCGGATCTGATGGGTGCGGCCGGTCTCCAGCTGCAGTTCCACGCAGGAAAAAGCACCGCAGTGCCGCAGGGTGCGGTAGCGGGTGACAGCGGGGGC
>DVJR01000122.1 GCA_018716575.1 Candidatus Scatomonas merdavium
CTATGCTTTAGTTCAATTTGTGTCCCTTTCCACCTGGAAACAGATTGGAGAGACGATTGGAAATGCTGAACCGGACACCTGTATCCGTATTCTTTCAGAAAGGGAGAGAACCCTGCCAGAACTGAATGCCATTGAGACTGAGCTGACGAATGTGCTGGGCCATGACATTTCTTTCGAAATAGAAAACCGTATTCAGGAAAAGACAGACAACGACGCCATGCTGAGCGGATACAAACTGGCAGTTGGGGCGCTGTGTGTACTGCTGGCCTTCATCGGGATCGCCAATGTATTTTCCAACACGCTGGGATTTATCCGGCATAGGAAAAGAGAATTTACCAGATATATGTCCATCGGCATGACGCCGGAAGGTATGCGAAAAATGTTTTTGATCGAGACCCTCGTTATAGCGGGCCGCCCCGTCCTGATCACACTGCCGGTTACCGCTGTGTTTGTGTGGTTGATGATAACGGCAAGCTACCTGAATCCAATGGAATTTTTAGCAGTGGCTCCCATTGTTCCTATCCTGCTTTTTATCGTGGCACTTTTTGGCTTTGTGGCACTGGCATATTATCTGGGCGGCAGGCAAATTCTGAAGTGCGATCTGGCAGAAGCACTTCGAACTGATTATATGGGATAATGACCGCAAAGCGGTTATTATCCCTGCGCATGGGCGATTTCTGCGGAACCAAATCGCTGCGCTTCAGGTTTTAAAAGGAAAAGGCTGTGACGATGTCACAGCCCAGGTAATTACAGCTCCACTTTGGACGCATAATCTGCGGCAATATTTCCTTCCACGTCATCCTCCGTAGTATATTCCCGCGTCGGTGTATGGCTCATAGCAAACTGGAAAAGATTCTCGATTCTTCGCCTGACCGATTCCGTAATCGCACGAATACGGACTTCATCCATATAGTCCTCCGTTCCTTCTGCGGTCAATACACTCTCAATCAGTCTATCCACATCTTCCAGCCGTTCAAAATTAATCCAGCTAAAATCAGTCACCAGTTTTAACTGCTCTGCATGATGGTTTTTAAAGGGCTTGCAGACTATATCTTTCTCCGAACGTATCTGCATAGGCGTTTTATCGTAACCCAAAGAGGAACCGCTGTCATAAATCGGCGCGAAACCAATCCACTGAAGGGTTTCCGCCTCCCGCAGCGCGCCGAAATTATTAAAATGCCGGTCTTCATTGGCAATAATATAGTCCAGAACGATCATGCGGTCAAGAAATGAAATGGCGTCCTGAATGCCAAGCCCTCCGCAGCAGTTGACAAAATGCTGGTACACCGAGACGCTGTTGCTTTTTTTCTGCGTTTTGAGGATACGCCATGCCGGAACCAGCTCCGTATCCCTTGTGATAAAATCTTCGCATACACTGTACGGCGCACCTCTGTTCCAGGTAACTTCATACGGTACATAAGGAATACCGAGGCGCTCCATGATCCCGACAGCAATGACTTCATTAAAGGGCTGCTGGCGGAATGGGTTGCTGCCGCCTTTTACCAACTTCCTTTTCCCGTCCATGATCTTCCAGCGTTTTTTCAGGTTTCCGTCCGAAGTATTATCCGGGGAGGAAAAATCCAAAACGTCCGCTTTCTTATTCGCCCCGAACAGGACGTCGCCGATATCGTCAGAAAAATCATTGTCAAAGAAATTGAAGGCGTCCCAGGTCAGACCGGAACCCTCCGGACAGATCCAATATTGATCCGACATGCTCAGTCCATAACAGCGCACCAAAAGCATCTTTGTACTGGCGATTTCCAGAGTCTCCAGCGCCTCCCGGATGCCGGACCGGCTTGCGGGAATGGACCGGTCGGTCCACCACTCGTTTAACGCCGCCCTGTCAGCGACGCCTTTTTTCACTGTGATTCCCACAGGAAAATGCTCCGGTGCATAAACCATGCCGGTCTTTTGTATGAAGCCGGTAGCGTCATCTAATTCTATTTCCGCCACAGCGATCCGTTTATGCATCAAGGTACACTTCAAGCTGTTCACCTCAACTATTCTTTTTGGCAGTCTTACTTTCAACAGCCGATTTCTTTACGCTTTTTGTTCCGCCTGTCGTCTCATTCTTCGCAGTTGACGTTTTCTTTTCCGCTGCTGCTTTCTTCGCAGCCGGTTCCTTCTTTTCCGATGCTGCCTTCTTCACAGCCGGTTTCTTCTTTTCCGCTGCCGCTTTCTTCGCAGCTGTTTCCTTTGTCACTGCTGTTTCTTTCTTTACGGCTGTTTTCTTCGCCGCAGTTTTTTTCACTGCTGCCTTTTTCGCCGCGGTCTTCTTTTCCTTCTTCTCTTCCGGTGTGCAGGAGAATATCGCGGCTCCCAGAGCCGGTACTGTGATCTTAATGGAGTTTTCCCTCTCGTCGCATTCCTCTGCCCTGCTTGTCTTGACTCTCGGATTCGTCATTCCCTCTCCGCCGTATTCCTTCCGGTCAGTATTGAAGATTTCCTTACATTTTCCGTGGAAGGGGACTCCCACCTGATATTTCTCATAGGGAATTCCCGCGAAATTGAATACCGCGAGGATCGTCTCTTCCGGTTTGTCCGTCTTGCGGAGGAAAGTAAGGACATTTTCCTCATATTTCATCAGCTGGACCCACTCGAATCCTTCATAGTCGTCATCCTTCTCATAGAGAGCAGGATGTGATCTGTACAGCCCGTTCAGATCCCCGATAAACGCTGCGAGTTCGCCGGTCAGTTTTCTGTCCGGGGCAGTCATCTTGCATCCCGGATGAAGGGTCAGATAAGTATAGGCGGCTTTTACCTGAGCGATCTTCTGTGCCGTGTTTCCCGGCAGTCTTTCCATGAAATTCTCCAGGCTGCCCACATCTCTCGTTCCAAGGGTAAGGATATAGTGCTCGCTGTAGGCGTATATCATGGACAGGGTAAGCTGGTCGTGAGCCTCTTTTCTCTCCATGGGATCCCTGGAAAGATAGTCCAGAAAATCTTTCGTCCATCCCTGATTCCATTTGTAGTCAAACCCCGGATGATCGTCTTCCACACTCTCGGTAAGCTCTGGCCACAGCCCGTCCTCCTGGGCGATAAGCAGTGCTCCGGGGATATTTTTCTTCACGACAGAATTCAGATGTTTCAGGAACTCCAGCGCCGCGAGATTTTCGTTGGTTCCGTATATATTCGGAGTCCACTGGCCCGGCTCCCTGCCGTAATCCAGGTACAGCATGGCGTCCACATCGTCGAACCTTAAGCCGTCCGCATGATAAACCTCCAGCCAGTAAAAGGCATTGGCGATCAGGAAATCCAGCACCATGGGGCTTTCGTAATTATAGAGCAGCGTTCCCCACATGGGATGTACCGCTGCGTACGGATCCGCGATCTCATAAAGGGGCGTTCCGTCAAAAAGTTCCAGTCCTCCTTCTGTTCGCGGGAAAGCAGCCGGCGTCCAGTCCAGGATCACGCCGATCTCTTCTTTATGAAGCTCATTGACAAACCTGTTAAAATCCTCCGGCATCCCGAATCTTCTGTCCACCGCGTAATATCCGTATGTGGAATAGGGGCCTGCGGCGTCGTCCAGATACGCCGTTACCGGATGAAGCTCCACATGAGTATAGCCAAGTTTCTTCGCGTGGGCGGCAAGTTCCCCGCCGTCTTTCCACTGATGGATATCTGTCTCCAGAATAGTCAGCGGCTGTTTTCTGTCCCCATATTTCTTACGGTTCTTCATCCAGGCATCGTCATCCCAGGTGAATTTCTTCAGGTCGGCCACCACGGAAGCGCTGGCGGGAGGACATTCCACTGCCGCGCCGTAGGGATCTGTTTTCCATTTTACCTCTCC
>DVJR01000123.1 GCA_018716575.1 Candidatus Scatomonas merdavium
GGTGAAAAATGAACCGGCCCGCGTGGCGTTTGAGCCGGATAAGATTAACGCGCTGCTGGGAACGGATCTGTCTTCTGAGCAGATGCTTGAATATCTGAATTCCGTGGAACTTTCTTATGACAAAGAGACCAATGAGATCGTGGCGCCCACATTCCGTCAGGACATCCATCGCACGGCGGATGTCGCTGAGGAAGTGGCCAGATTTTACGGATATGATAATATTCCGACGACTCTTCCCAGCGGCGAAGCGACAGCCGGAAAGCTGCCTTTCGATCTGCGTGTTCAGGAGAAAGCCAGGGACGTGGCGGAATACTGCGGATTTTCTCAGGGAATGTGCTATTCCTTTGAAAGCCCCAAGGTATTTGACAGACTTCGCATGGCGGCGGATGATCCCCTGCGGAAAACCGTGACGATTCTGAACCCTCTGGGAGAGGATTTTTCCGTCATGAGAACTACACCCTTAAACGGCATGCTGACTTCTCTGGCCACTAATTACAACCGCCGGAACAAAAATGTGCGTCTGTATGAGCTGGGCAATATTTATCTGCCGGGGCAGCTTCCTTTAACCGAGCTGCCGGAGGAGAGGATGATGTTTACGCTGGGTATGTACGGAGACGGCGATTTCTACGATATGAAGGGCGTTGTGGAGGAATTCTTCAGCCAGGTAGGCATGAAGGAACGGCCGGAGTATGACAGCAGGGCGGGAAAAACCTTTCTCCATCCGGGCCGTCAGGCGCTGGTGAGCTATCAGGGAACAGAGATCGGTTATCTGGGCGAGGTGCATCCGGAGGTTGCCGCTTCTTACGGAATCGGCAGCCGCGCATATGTGGCTGTGATCGATCTGCCCAGTGTGCTGGAATATGCCACCTTTGACCGCAAATACGAGGGTATCGCCAGATTCCCGGCGGTGTCCAGAGATCTGTCCATGGTAGTTCCCAAAGACATTCAGGCGGCGCAGATCGAGCATATGATTCTTCAGAGGGGCGGAAAAATTCTGGAAAGCCTGAAGCTGTTCGACATTTATGAGGGAGATCAGATTCAGCAGGGTTATAAGTCCATGGCTTATTCCGTGGTATTCCGTTCAAAGGAAAAGACTCTGGAGGAGCAGGAAGTTGCGGCGGCCATGAAGAAGATTCTGAACGGCCTGTCCGGCATGGGCATTGAGCTGCGCCAGTAGCGGGTAAGCTAACGGGCAGGCAGCCCTGCCCGGCAGAATTACGGAGGATAGCTATGCGTTTATATGTGATCAGACACGGAGAAACCTCCTGGAATGTGGCCAGAAAGCTGCAGGGCCATGCGGGAGCAGATCTGGATGAAAACGGCGTGCGTCTGGCGGAGGTAACGGCGGAGGGCATGCAGGACATTCCCTTTGACTTGTGCTTTACCAGTCCGCTGATCCGGGCGAAGCACACCGCGGAAATTATTCTTGCAGGAAGAAGCGTACCGATTATAGAAGAACCCAGGATTATGGAGATCAGCTTCGGGGAATGGGAGGGGCTCTGCTGCGCGCCGGGCCGTTCGGAAATCCCCGGAGACGGGTTTGAAAAGTTTTATAAGGCGCCCCGTGAATACCCGGGGGCGCCGGGCGGAGAAACGGTCGGGGATGTGTGCAGGCGAACCAGAGATTTTTTTCTGGAGCTGACCGGCAATCCGGACCTGCAGGAGAAAAACATCCTGATTTCCACCCACGGCTGCGCGGCACGCGCGTTCCTGAACAATGTTTATGAGGATAAAGAAGATTTCTGGCACGGAGGCGTTCCGGCTAATTGTGCCGTGAGTATCGTGGAGGTCCGCGACGGCAGCGCCGTACTGCTGGAGTCGGATAAAATCTATTATGCGGAATCCGAGCGGAAGGATTATTTCGCTGTGAAAGAGGAACAACATGAAAACAAGTGATTTTTATTACGATCTGCCGGAGGAGCTGATCGCCCAGGATCCGCTGGAGGACAGAAGCGCCTCCCGGCTCATGCATCTGGACAGAGAGACCGGAGAAGTAAGTCACGGCCATTTTCGGGATATACTGACGTATTTAAAGGCCGGCGACTGCCTGGTCATCAATGATACTAAGGTGATTCCGGCCCGGCTGTACGGCCACAAGGAGGGGACGGACGCCCTGATTGAGATTCTTCTGCTGAAGCGGCGGGAGAATGACATCTGGGAGACCCTGGTGCGTCCGGGAAAAAAATGCAGGCCGGGAGCGGTGATTAACTTCGGAGACGGAATTCTGAAGGGCCGTGTCCTGGAGGTGGTAGACGACGGAAACCGCCTGATTCAGTTCGAATATGAGGGGATTTTTGAGGAAATACTGGATCGGCTGGGCGAGATGCCTCTGCCGCCGTATATCATCCACAAGCTGAAGGATAAAAACCGCTATCAGACGGTATACGCGAAGCATGAAGGCTCTGCGGCTGCGCCCACGGCGGGCCTGCATTTTACGGAGGAGCTGCTGCGGGAGGTACAGGAGAGAGGCGTAAACATCGCCCATGTGACCCTGCATGTGGGGCTTGGCACCTTCCGGCCTGTGAAGGTGGAGGATGTGACCCGGCATCACATGCATTCGGAGTTTTACGTGATTGAGGAAAGCCAGGCGGAGCTGATCAATTCCACGAAAAAGAGCGGCGGACGTATTATCGCCGTGGGTACCACCAGCTGCCGGACATTGGAGTCCGCGGCGGAAGAGAACGGCACCCTGAAGGCCGGCAGCGGCTGGACGGATATTTTCATCTATCCCGGCTACCGGTTCAAAATCATGGACGGGCTGATCACCAATTTCCATCTGCCGGAATCCACACTGATTATGCTGGTATCGGCTTTTGCAGGAAAAGAGCATGTGCTGAAGGCCTATGAGGAAGCAGTGAAGGAAAGATACCGGTTCTTTTCATTTGGCGATGCGATGTTTATAGAATAGCGCCGTGTTTCGGAAAATGTAATGATTGATATTATAACGAATCCCAGGTAAAATAAAGGCCGGAAGGAGAGGACAGGGCATGCAGATTTCCAGCAGATTTACGATTGCCATACATATGCTGACCTGTATGGAGATATTTAAAAATGAATATAAGATTACCAGCGATTTCCTGGCAGAAAGCATTCAGGTGAATCCTGTCATCATCCGCCGGATTCTGGGCCAGCTGAAGGAAGCCGGACTGATAGAAGTGAAGCGGGGAACAGGAGGAGCAGCCATCACCAGGCCACTGGAAGAGATTACATTTCTGGATGTGTACCGCGCGGTGGAATGCATAGAGGAAAATACGCTGTTCCATTTTCATGAAAATCCTAATCTCAACTGTCCGGTGGGCAGGAATATTCACCATGTCCTGGATGACCGGCTGCGCCGTGTACAGGAGGCCATGGAGCGGGAGCTGGAGGCCATAACCCTGGCGGATGTGGTCGGGGATATGCGGCAGCGCCTGTAGACACAAAAGCGGCGCGGGAGAGGAACCGGGAAGGGTCTGGGAAAGGCTCTGCGGAGCCGGAGAAACAGCGGTAAAGCGATGAAGGAGAAAGTCTCCGCCATCGCTTTTTTTCTGCCCGGAAGGCAGACGGATTTCCTTCTTCTTTGTACATAAAAATGTTCAGTCTCCGGCAGCGTTTGGACTGGATAATTCAGAGGATATGTGCTATTCTTAACGTGTATGAGTAGTAAAGTTCTATTATTTGTTTGCGTTAAAAAAGCATGGATGGGAAAATTTACTGAAACAGATAAGAGGAGACTTTGCGGATCAATTTGTAAGGAAGGTGAGCAATTGGAAAACTATACCAAGTATCAGTTGAAATCAAAGGACGAGCTGGCGTCTGTGCTGGAAGGCAGGGACAATCTGTTCATCGTTGCCTGCAACAAGTGTTTCAAGGAATTTGAAACGGTGGACGAGCCGGAATGCGGTGAGTTTGAGAAAATTGCCGCAGAGAATGGAAGGACGGTTACGGGCAGCGCAAGAGTTGACTTCCTGTGCAACAAGGTCCAGACAGAGAGAAAGCTGCAGGACATGATTCCGGAGGGAACGGAAAATGTCTTTGTGATCTCCTGCGGCCTGGGCGTCCAGACGGTGGCGGATCTGGCCGGGCAGCCCGTATACGCGGCGGCTAATTCCCTGAATTACAGGGGATACCACGGCATGGCACTGACAGAACGGAAGTGCGATGCCTGCGCCCAGTGCTATCTGAATGTGACGGGAGGCATCTGCCCCGTGGTGGACTGCTCCAAGAGCCTGATCAACGGCCAGTGCGGCGGTGCGAAGAACGGGAAATGCGAAGTGGACGGAAATAAGGACTGCGCCTGGGAGAAGATCTACTGGCGGCTGGAAAAACAGGGGCGCCTGGAGGAATTTCTGAATCAGCCGGTTCAGCTTCGGGATTATTCCAAAGTGAATTTTAAATTTGTCAATGATTATGTAAAATCCATCCGGGAAAACAGACTGGACGGCTATTACGGCGGCGTGCATCCCTCTGAGCGCAAGGAATTCACGGAACATCTGGCGCTGCAGAAATTCCCGGATCCGGAGGAAGTGGTGATCCCGCTGTCCATGCATGCGGGGGCCCCGGCCAATCCGGTGGTGCAGGCAGGCGATAAGGTGAAGGTCGGA
>DVJR01000124.1 GCA_018716575.1 Candidatus Scatomonas merdavium
GTTCGGCGGCGGCCTGATGGATGAAAACGGAAAGCTCGCGCTGAATACGCCGCAGAATATCAGAGGCTTTCAGAGTATCCTGGAGACCATGGAGTATACGGCGCAGGAAAGTACCGACACCCCCAGCGACACCATATTCCGGGATTTTGGAAACGGAAAAATGGCTATGCTGATTTCCTTCAGTGAATACGCGTCACAGATCAAGGATGAAGTTCACAGTGATATTATTACGAAAATCGGCTACGGGCAGGTACCGGGCCGGTCGCCGGCCAATGTGGGCTGGAACCTGGGGGTGAATCCCCGTACGGAGAAGCTGGATGCTGTCTGGCTGTTTTTCCAGTGGTTCAGCGATCGTCAGAACAGCTACTATCTGACGATTTTGTCAGGTCAGTCCGCCAGCATATATCCTTATAAAAACCATGAGCTGATAAAGCTGTATCCATGGCTGAGCCTCAGTGAGGCAGGGCAGGAATCCTCGCGTTCGAGGATTTACCCCTACCGGGGAAATCAGAGGATGGTAAAGCCCCGGGAAATTGAAAAAATTCTCAGGGAAATATTTGAAGAAATGATGGGGCAGACAGAGCGTATACCCGCCCTTCTGGAGAGCGGGCAGAAGAAGATACAGAGATTGTTTGTGTAAAAAGCTCTGAGCCGGAAATGATTCTGATGTCTCAGGAGAGGTCCTGTTCTCCTGAGACATCTTTCTGCCGGGAATGGTTTCTGGATCTGGAATCAGACTTCTGCCGGGAGCTGGAGGCGGTCTCCTGCGCGGCTTCACGGGAGGCGCAGGCCTGATCCAGCATACGTTCGATCATCTGCTTTTTCATATAGACATCGAAGCCGAGAAGACAGATCAGGGCGAAAAACTGCAGTTCTTCCTGCTCTTCCTCCGGCACGTCTGTAAAAATAGTAGTGGACATAGCATATTTTTCCTGCACATCCAGACAGAGCTTTTCGATCTGGGGGCGTTCCAGACTGAAGACCTCCTGATAAATGTCTGCCAGTGTCAGAGCGCCGGCGCTTCCGGCGAAAAATCTTTCAGTCAGAGGCCCGAGCAGAGTCTGGATATCGGAAATAGAGAGGATACCCTTGAAGTAATAGATAAAAATCAGCAGAAGCATATGCTCTTTTGAGTATTTTTTCTTCTCCGGCGGCGGAAGAAGGCGGTTTTTGGCGTAGTTATTAATCATGGTTTTGGTCAGAATTTTGTCATCAGGATGGCGGCGGCTTTTGGCAAGATGCTCGTCCATGAAGGTTGTGACCTGGTCCATATACAGATTGATGTCGGGAATGGCTTCCAGGCGTATATATTCGGATTCCTTCATTTCTTTTATCATCTGGTTCAGCATTTCTTTTGCATTTATACTCATAGCATATTCCCCCTCGCTTTGTATATTACAGTGCCATGGTTACAGTATATAGTTTATGAAACCAGATGTAAAGACAAAACCGGCAGTTTTGCCATAACGGCGCATGCCGGGGAAAGAGTTTACAGAGCGGCGGAAACCGTGGTATACTGCTTTGCGAAAGGATGATACAGATGAAAAACTGCTATATTTCAGATTTAATTCCGCCGGAAGAGCTGGCGGAGACGGTAAAAGAGCTGAAGGCCGGGGTGGAGACAATACGGTTTAGCGTATCCATGAATCTGGAGGATTTTGACTGTCAGATAAGGGCTGCCGGGAGAGAGCTGGAGCTGTATGGCAATCCGCCCCTGACTCTGCACGGGCCGTTCCTGGATCTGAATCCCATGAGCTATGATGTCAGGATCCGCCAGGTGACGATGGAGCGTTTTGAGCAGGCGTATGAAGCCGCGGCGGCTCTTGGAGCTGAAAAAATCATATACCACAGCGGCATGATTCCGTGTACGGTTTATCTGGAGGGCTGGGCGGAACGTATGGCAGATTTCTGGATGGAGTTTCTGGATGGAAAATCCGGCATTACAGTCTGTATGGAAAATGTTTTTGACCGGGAATATTCCGGCATTCTGCAGGTGGCCGAGGAGGTGACGCATCCGGATTTTGGGCTTTGCCTGGATATTGGGCATGCCCACTGCTATTCAGACTATTCTGTAATGGAGTGGGCGGAGCAACTGGGAAGATACGTGCGTCATGTCCACCTGCATGATAATGACAGCTCCTGGGATTATCACCGGGCGCTGGGAGAGGGAACTGTTCCGTGGAAGCGGGCTGTAGAAGAACTGCGCCGGCAGAATCCTGAGGTGACATGGACCATTGAGTGCACGAAGAAAGAGGATATTCAGAAATCGGCGGAAGCGCTGAAGAAAATGCTGGACCAGCTGTGAAAGAAGGATAGCTCTGCCCGGCGAGCCCCGTGAAAGACAGGAAAAATGGGTTGTTAATCTGCCGGGATTTGGTATAATAAAAAGATGGAAGAAAAAGGCGAACGGAGAAGAATGACATGATAGCGCTGATTGATTACGACGCGGGAAATATAAAAAGCGTGGAAAAAGCCCTGCAGCTTCTTGGAGAAGAGGTGATTCTGACCAGGGACAGCGAAGTGCTGCTGGCAGCAGACAAGGTAATTCTGCCGGGGGTGGGAAATTTCGGAGACGCCATGCATAATCTGAAGACATTTGGGCTGATTCCGGTCATCCATGAGATTGCGGGCCGGGGAACGCCGTTTTTGGGTATATGTCTGGGACTGCAGCTGCTTTTCGAGCGCAGCGAGGAAAGCCCGGGAGTAGAGGGCCTGGGGCTTCTGAAAGGGGAAATCCTGCGGATTCCGGATACCCCGGGGCTTAAGATTCCTCATATGGGCTGGAATTCTCTGAAGCTGAAGAATGACGGGCGGCTGTTTTCAGGCATTGGAGAAGAGCCATACGTTTATTTTGTTCATTCTTATTATCTGAAGGCAGAGGATGAGAAAATCGTGAAGGCTGTGACGGAATACGGTGTGCAGATTGACGCTTCGGTGGAGCAGGGCAATATCTTTGCCTGTCAGTTTCATCCGGAGAAAAGCTCTGATGTGGGCCTGCAGATTCTGAAGAATTTTGCGGCGCTGGGAAAGGGGGAATGACCTGTGTTTACCAAAAGGATTATCCCCTGTCTGGACGTCAATGACGGAAGGGTTGTCAAGGGCGTTAATTTTGTGAATCTTAAGGATGCGGGCGACCCTGTGGAGATAGCGCGTGCTTATGACCGGGCAGGAGCGGATGAGGTGGTATTTCTGGATATAACCGCTTCCAGTGACCACAGAGCTACAGTGGTGGATATGGTCCGCCGGGTGGCAGCCAATGTGTTTATTCCATTTACTGTGGGCGGAGGCATCCGGACGGTAGAGGATTTCAAGCTGCTGCTGCGGGAGGGGGCCGATAAGATTTCCATTAATTCTTCGGCTATTAATCATCCGGAGCTGATCAGTGAAGCCGCCATGAAATTTGGCAGCCAGTGTGTGGTGGTGGCCATAGATGCCAAGCGGCGGAGCGATGGAAGCGGCTGGAATATTTATAAGAACGGCGGACGCATCGACGTAGGGCTGGACGCGGTAGAATGGGCAGCCAGGGCCGAGAGCCTGGGAGCCGGCGAGATTCTTCTGACCAGTATGGATTGTGACGGAACCAAGGCGGGATACGATATCGCCCTGACGAAAGCAATTGCGCGGACTGTAAAAATACCGGTGATCGCCTCGGGCGGGGCGGGAAGGCTGGAGCATTTTTATGATGCGCTGACAGAAGGAGAAGCTGATGCTGCGCTGGCCGCTTCTCTGTTCCATTATAAGGAGCTGGAGATCCGGGAAGTGAAGGAATACCTGCAGGGCCGGGGCGTTTCCGTGCGGCTGTAGACGGCTCTGCGGCCGGAGCGGGCCGCAGAAATGCAGAAAAGCTGCTGCAGAATGCGGGAGATGGCAGACCATGCGGGAATCAGGATAATGAATATACATATGACAGAGCAGGAGGAAGACGGGAATGCCGCCGATTGCAGGAGAATGGGCCAGGGCCCTGCAGGGAGAATTCAGAAAGCCATATTACAGAAAACTGTTTGAGACCGTGGGGGAGGAATACCGGACGCGCCGGATCTATCCGCCCGCGGATGATATTTTTAACGCGTTTCATTTTACGCCGCTGGATCAGGTGAAGGTGGTGATTTTGGGTCAGGATCCTTATCATGAGGAAGGCCAGGCGCACGGCCTCTGCTTCTCGGTCAGGCCCGGCGTGGAAATACCGCCGTCCCTGGTAAATATTTATAAGGAGCTGGAGGACGACCTGGGCTGCTATATTCCGAACAACGGATATCTGGAGAAATGGGCCAGACAGGGCGTGATGCTGCTGAATACGGTGCTGACGGTCCGGGCGCATCAGGCGCATTCGCACAAGGACATCGGCTGGGAGGAATTTACCGACGCAGCCATCCGCGTGCTGGCGGAGCAGGACCGGCCAATGGTATTTATTCTGTGGGGAAAGCCGGCGCAGATGAAGAAGGCCATGATTCACAATCCCAGGCACCTGATACTGGAGGCCCCGCATCCGAGCCCCCTGTCTGCTTACCGTGGATTTTTCGGCAGCCGGCCTTTTTCTCAGACAAACGATTATCTGAAGAAAAATGGCCTGGAACCCATCGACTGGCAGATTGAAAATATTACGAAGCCGCAGTAAGACGGTCCGGTAAGGGAGACAAAAGATGTCAAGAAAAAACTCATTAATTAAGAACGCGTCAATTCTGATGGTGGCTTCCATTATTTCCAGAATTATAGGCCTGATTTACCGCCGCCCTCTGGGCGCGGTGCTGGGAACTGTAGGACTGGGGTACTACGGGTACGCCAGCAACCTCTATTCGATTCTGCTTCTGATATCGTCCTACAGCATTCCCATGGCTGTATCCAAGGTGGTATCGGAGCGGCTGGCACTGCGGCAGTATAAAAATGCCCGGAAGGTGTTCAGGGGCGCGCTGATGTATGCGGTGCTTGTGGGCGGCGTGACGGCGCTGATTGCTTTCTTCGGCGGTTCGGTGCTTCTTCCGGCCAATCAGCAGAATGCCGTGCCGGCTCTGCAGGTGCTGGCGCCGACGATTTTCCTGTCGGCTATTCTGGGCGTGTTCCGGGGATATTTTCAGGCGCATCATACCATGACGCCCACTTCCATTTCACAGGTGGCGGAGCAGATCGTAAACGCGGTGGTCAGCGTGCTGGCCGCATGGCTTCTGATCGTCAACCTGGCGCCCGGCGGCGGCACGGAAGCGGCCATATACGGTTCCGTGGGCGGTACGCTGGGCACAGGAGCCGGCGTGCTGACGGGCCTTTTGTTTATGGTGTTCGTATATATGCTGAACCGGCCGGTTTTCCGGAGGCAGGCCGGAAGGGACCGCCACAGGCAGGAGGAGAGCTACGGCGATGTATTCCGGATTATCTTTTTCCTGATCACGCCTGTGATTTTCACGACCTTTGTTAATAATGCCAGCGCCTACCTGGACAGCTACCTTTATTCCAGCATCCAGGGCATGCATGGCATTGCGGCGGACAGCATTTCTGCGGCATACGGAGAATTCAGCAATTATTACCAGCCGATCATCAACATTCCGCTTGCCCTGGCCTCTGCCAGCGCTTCTGCTCTGATGCCGGAGGTATCGGGCTGTGTGGCTGTCGGCAATTACAGAGAGGCCAACCGTCAGATTAACCAGACTATACGCCTGACCATGTTCATCTGTATCCCTGCTACGGTGGGGCTTACGGTCCTGGCCTCTCCGATTATGGGCGTTTTGTTCCCGGCGTCGACAGAGCTGGCGGCGAGACTTCTGATGACGGGCGCCCTGAGCGTAATTTTCACAGCGCTGGCTACCATAACCGGAAGCGTTCTGCAGTCCATCGGAAGGCAGAAGGAAGCGCTGGTCAACGCAGGCATAGCGCTGGTTCTGAATCTGGGGATTCTGGCTCTTCTGCTGGGGCTGTTCCCGGCGCTGGATATTTACGCGGTGATGATTGCCAGCATCCTGTTTTCTGTTATTTACTGCTTATTGAACAGCCTGTCTATGAGGAAGCATCTGGGGTACAGGAATGAAATGCGGCAAACCTATATGGAGCCCCTTCTGGCTTCGGCGGGCATGGGCGTGGTGGCCGCGCTGATCTATTACGGACTGTTCGCGGTGACGCGCCGGCCGTTTATCTGCCTGGTTATCTCAATCGTGGTTGCGGTGGTTGTATACCTGGTTTTGTATGTGATAGTCTCCAGAACCTCGGAGGAGGAAATGCGGCGGTTCCCGCTGGGAAGCAAGCTGGTAAAAATGCTGCGGATGCTGCGCGTGTATCGATAGTATCTTTTTTATAAAGGAATTCAA
Source organism: Candidatus Scatomonas merdavium (assembly GCA_018716575.1). Lineage (GTDB taxonomy): Bacteria > Bacillota > Clostridia > Lachnospirales > Lachnospiraceae > Scatomonas > Scatomonas merdavium. The sequence goes on from DVJR01000124.1 coordinate 6,291, forward strand.
CTTTCTACTGTATGAAAGTGTATTTTAGTGAAGAAAACAGTCTCAGGCAAATTGTCTGAGACTGTATCGAATTGTAGAGCATTTTATTACTGGACAAAAGAATTGCCAAAGGGGAAATGTATCTGGGCCTTTGACGAAAAAACTTTTGCGCCAACTCCTCATTTTTTAAATAAATCTGAATGGGTTCCTGTTCTTATCAGTTCTAAATATCCGTCGTTGTAGCGGTAGATTAACAGCCAGTCGGGAGCAATATGGCATTCTTTAAAACCCGTGTATTCGCCGCGCAGGTCATGCTCCAGTTTCAGGCGTTCAGAGGCTCCGGTATTCTCAATGTATCAATGACTTTTTCGAGAAGCCGGAGATCAAGTCCTCTTTTTTGACATAGCTTCAGGTCTTTTTTTATTTTCCCGGTATATTTTAAAGCAAGCAATTTCAGTCCTCCAGGATAGAAGAAAGAAAATCATGCGTTGATCCGGAAAAAACTTTTCCGCCGCCGTTTTCTATTTCCTCTATTGCGGCTGCTGTTTCGTCGTTCGGCAGTTCCTCGCCGGCAGTTACACCCTGCAAATATGCTATAACATATCGTATTTTATAGTCTGGTACAGCGTCCAGAAGCATCTGTGCCTGTTCCCTTTCACTCATCTTTTACGCCTCCTTTTTCAGAAAACGTGTGTTATGTCCGCATCTGTCCGGATATAACGTGTCTGTCAGCTTTCTGTCTCTAAAGATTATAACACAGTTTTATATAGTGCGCTATATATTTACCGGTGAACAGAAAAGGTTGTTATCTGTTTTATAAACATATGCCTGCAGAACATTGAAAGATACGTTCTGCAGGCATATGTTTTTCAGCCGGTTTTCAGATTTTTGTTGGCCGTGGACAGCATCAGCTTGATCCGGTTCAGCTGGTTGACCTCGGAAGCGCCCGGGTCATAGTCCACTGCGACAATATTGGCCTTCGGATAGTTTTTCCGGATGGCCTTGATGACGCCCTTGCCCACGATGTGGTTGGGCAGGCAGCCAAAGGGCTGAGTGCAGACGATATTTTCCACGCCTGCGTGGATCAGCTCCATCATCTCGCCGGTCAGGAACCAGCCCTCGCCGGTCTGGTTGCCCACGGATACGATGGGAGAGGCGTATTCGGCCAGATCCTCGATCTTCGCAGGCGGTGTGAAATGCACGCTCTTTTCGAATTCCTTCGAAGCGGCGCTCCGCAGCCAGTCGATGGCCTTGATACCGAGATTGCAGAGCGCGGCCGTGGATTTCTTTCCGCCCAGGTGCTTAAATTTGAAATTGGCGTTATAAAAACTGTACATGAAGAAGTCGATCAGGTCCGGGCAGACCGCCTCGGCGCCTTCCTTCTCCAGCAGCTCGGCCAGGTGGTTGTTGGCAGCCGGCAGGAATTTCACAAGGATTTCTCCGACGATACCCGCACGCGGCTTCTTCTC
>DVJR01000125.1 GCA_018716575.1 Candidatus Scatomonas merdavium
ATAGAGAACGATACCAGGGAGGAAATAAAGAATGTTTTGCGAAAAATGTGGAAAGAAAATTTCAGAAACTGTCTCATTTTGCCCTTATTGCGGCAACGCGATTCCTGCGAGGGGCGGGGTTGCCGGTTCAGAATATCGCGGGAGGGAGCCGTTTCAGCATGCCGGCAGGAATTCCAGAGGGCAGAAGCCTGAAGCAAAGAAAAAAAGGACAGGTGTTTTTGTAATTGCTGCCGCCGCTGCTGCAGCAGCGGTAATTCTGGGAATATGGAGATCCGGAAGCACTTCGGAACCGGTCGGTTACACCGAAACTGAGGATCTGGTCCGGGCGTATATCGGAGCAGTGTTCGACGGAGATGGCGAAACGGCCCTGGATCTGATGTCGGGTGACGTTTTCGAAGCATATTATGGAACTGTTTCAGAAGGTATGAGCCGGGAAGAAATAGCGGATGATCTGGCAGAGACTTTTGAAGCCTCCGTATCATCGCTGGTTTCCGGACTGGGCGATGACTGGAGCTATACATATGATATTCTCGGTGAATGGGATCTGGAACTGGACAGTACAGAAGATGAGGAGTCTGAAATTTCTCCGGAATCTGTCGATATGGGAGAGGGAAAACGTGAAACTGTATTTATTCAGATCACAGATGAGGATGGAACACTGGTTGCCGGAGGCAAAACAGTTCTGCCGGTCCTGAAAATAAATGACAGATGGACTCTGGGAAGCTTTTACACCATGGCTGATTCCTCCGGAGACACGCGGCAGGTTTTTACGGAAGTGCCTGTAAGCGCCGGCAATCCTTCGATTAACGGCAGCAGCGAATCGGCAGTCCGTGCGTATGTCGAGACGTTTTTCAGCGGGGATGCAGAAGCGTTTCTGAAAGCAAATCGGTGGGAGGATATCATAGCCTATGACCTGGAGAACGGCGCGGCGGACAGCCGGGAGGAAATGGAGGATGTTTACCTTGAATCCAAGAGAGAAGAAATGGACGCCCTTGCTGCGTATATGGGCCAGGGATCCACTTACAGCTACGACATCACAGCGCAACGCAGCGCCGATGCCAACGCAGTAAGGCTGGAGAATGAAAGATTTATCGATGAACTGGCTGACAGAATTATCGTGGAAGATGAAAGCTATATAACAGTAGCTCTGTATATGGAGAGGAATGGTGCCTCCCAGAATTTCACCTGGGATTTTACGGCGGCGAAGGTGAACGGAGCCTGGTATGTCCTGAGAGAGGGGCTTCCGGAGACAATCGATTAAGCTGTCCGCAATTAAGCTGTCCGCCTGAAAAAAACAGTTTACAATCCCAGGCGCTTATGTTATAGTAAAAAAGTATGAAATCAGCCCTGATTCAGAGTCCGGAGACTCCGGCCGATTCTTAATCAGCGGCGTTTAGAAAAATCAAGGAGGAAACAGAGCAATGATCGCAAAAGAAAAGAAACAGGCAATTATCCAGGAATATGCCAGAACAGAAGGCGACACCGGTTCACCGGAAGTACAGGTTGCTATTCTGACAGCCAGAATTCAGGAGCTGACCGAGCACCTGAAGACAAATCACAAGGATCATCATTCCAGACGCGGACTGCTGAAGATGGTAGGTAAGAGACGTGGTCTGCTGGATTATCTGAAGAAGACAGATATCGAGAGATACCGTGCTTTAATTGAAAGATTAGGCATCCGTAAATAATTGCAGACTGCAGGGCGGAGGGATACTTCCGCCCTGTTTTACGTCGAAAAATGCAGTTTCCGGCATTCTGGCCGGAGCAGAAGAAACCAGAGGACATTCTCCTGGCAGGCGGTATATCCGAGACCACTGAAAAGCGCATCGGCGCGGTGAGCCTTTCAGTTGTTTCGGGTTGCGTGCCAGGTGAAAATAAAAAATAAAGGAGAATAACATGGAAGAAAACAGAACATTTTCCACACCGCTGGTCAACGAGTATAAGACCTATACTCTGGAACTGGCAGGCAGAACCCTGAAAGTGGACATCGGCCGGGTAGGCAAGCAGGCGAACGGCTGCGCCTTCATGCATTATGGAGATACCACTGTGCTGTGTACGGCTACCGCTTCCGACAAGCCGAGAGAGGGCATCGACTTTTTCCCGCTCTCAGTAGAATATGAAGAAAAAATGTATGCGGTGGGAAAAATCCCCGGAGGCTTCAACAAGCGTGAGGGAAAAGCCAGTGAGCACGCTATCCTGACCTCCCGTGTAATTGACCGCCCCATGCGGCCTTTATTCCCGAAGGATTACAGAAATGATGTTACGCTGAACAATATGGTAATGTCCGTGGATCCGGCCTGCAATCCGGAAGTGGTTGCCATGCTGGGAGCGTCCATTGCCACCAGTATTTCCGATATTCCCTTCGACGGCCCCTGTGCCGCCACCCAGATCGGAATGATCGACGGCGAGCTGATCGTCAACCCGTCTCTGGATCAGAACGCGGTTTCCGATCTGAAGCTGACCGTGGCTTCCACCAGAGACAAGGTCATCATGATTGAGGCCGGAGCCAACGAGGTGCCGGAGGACAAGATGATCGAGGCCATCTATCTGGCTCACGATGTGAACCGGAAGGTGATCGAGTTTATCGACACCATCGTGGCGGAGTGCGGAAAACCGAAGCATTCCTATGAGAGCTGCGCGGTTCCGGAGGAGCTGTTTGAGGCGATTAAGGAGATCATTCCGCCCGCAGAGATGGAAGAGGCCGTATTCACCGATGAGAAGCAGGTAAGAGAAGAAAACATCCGTCAGATCACGGAAAAGCTGGAAGAGGCATTTGCCGATAAAGAGGACTGGCTGGCTGTTCTGGGCGAGGCGGTATATCAGTATCAGAAAAAGACCGTGCGGAAAATGATCCTGAAGGATCACAAGCGTCCTGACGGACGCCAGATCCGCCAGATCCGTCCGCTGGCTGCGGAAGTGGATATTATTCCCCGGGTACACGGCTCCGCCATGTTCACCCGCGGGCAGACTCAGATCTGCAATGTGACGACTCTGGCTCCGCTGTCTGAGGCCCAGCGTCTGGATGGACTGGATGAGAACGAGACCGGAAAGAGATATATGCATCACTATAACTTCCCGTCCTATTCCGTAGGCGAGACGAAACCGTCCCGCGGACCGGGACGCCGGGAGATCGGACACGGCGCTCTGGCAGAGCGGGCTCTGCTGCCTGTGCTGCCCAGTGAAGCGGAATTTCCCTATGCGATCCGTACTGTATCCGAGACCTTTGAATCCAACGGCTCCACCTCTCAGGCGTCGGTATGCGCATCGTCCATGTCTCTGATGGCTGCGGGCGTGCCGATCAAAAAGCCGGTGGCGGGCATTTCCTGCGGGCTGGTGACCGGAGATACCGATGAGGATTATCTTGTGCTGACGGATATCCAGGGTCTGGAGGATTTCTTCGGAGATATGGATTTCAAGGTGGCAGGAACCCATGACGGCATCACGGCCATTCAGATGGATATCAAGATTCACGGACTGACCAGGGCCATTGTGGAAGAGGCCATTGCCCGCTGCAAGGATGCCAGAGAATATATTCTGACGGAGGTTATGGAGAAGACCATTGCAGAACCCCGTCCGTCTGTCAGCGAATATGCGCCCAAGATCATTCAGATTCATATTGATCCGGAGAAAATCGGCGATGTGGTGGGTCAGAGAGGCAAGACGATTAATACCATTATCGAGCGCACCGGCGTGAAGATTGATATTGAAGACGACGGCTCTGTATCCATCTGCGGAACGGACCAGAAGATGATGGACAAGGCTGTGGAATATATCCGGATTATCACGACAGAATTTGAAGCCGGACAGATTTTTGTAGGCAAGGTTGTCAGCATCAAGGAATTCGGAGCATTCCTGGAGTTTGCGCCCGGCAAGGAGGGTATGGTCCATATCTCCAAGATTGCCAGGGAGCGCATCAACCATGTGGAGGATGTGCTGACTCTGGGCGATGTAGTAAAGGTTATCTGCCTGGGCAAGGATAAAATGGGGCGGATCAGTTTCAGTATTAAGGATGTGCCGAAGGATCAGAAGTAATTCACAGAACTAAACGGAAATCCCGGATGGGGCTGCCCGGAGGGGCAGCCCTTGTTCTATTGAGGAGAAGCAGATATGCGTTATCACGATATTACGAAAGACGATATGAAAAACGGCGACGGACTGCGGGTGGTGCTGTGGGTGGCCGGATGCTCCCATCACTGCGCCGGCTGCCAGAATCCGGTCACATGGGATCCGGAGGGCGGCCTTCCCTTTGATGAAGCAGCAAAGGCGGAAATTTTCGAGCAGTTGGAGCGGGATTATATTTCGGGCATTACCTTTTCCGGGGGCGACCCGCTGTATGAGGGAAACAGAAATGAGGTGACAGAGCTGGCGGGGGAAATCCGGGAGCGTTATCCGGAAAAGACCATCTGGCTCTATACGGGATACCGCTGGGAAGAGATCAGGGATCTGGAAGTGATGGCTTATGTGGATGTGGTGGTGGATGGCCGCTACATTCAGGAAGAGAGGGATGTGACCCTGGAGTGGAAGGGAAGCGCCAACCAGAGAGTCATAGATGTGCCCATGACGAGAAAGCTGGGACAGATTGTTCTGCATGCCTGAAGAAAAGGAGAAAAATATGGAGAAAATCAGAATACAGTATCTGGACGATACAATTGAGCGGCTCTGTTATATAGATGGAAAATCAGACTGGATTGACCTGCGGGCTGCGGAGGATGTGGAGCTGAAAGCGGGAGAATTCCGCCTGATCCATCTGGGTGTGGCCATGCAGCTTCCGGCGGGATATGAGGCGCATATTGTACCGCGAAGCAGCACCTTTAAAAATTTCGGAATACTCCAGACGAACCATATGGGAGTGATCGACGAAACGTATTGCGGCCCGGAGGACTGGTGGAGAATGCCGGTCTATGCAGTGAGGGATACGGTGATTCATAAAAATGACAGGATCTGCCAGTTCCGTCTGATGGAGCACCAGCCCGGAATCGTGTTTGAGGAAGGAAAGCTCCAGGGAGAAAACAGGGGCGGCTTCGGCAGCACGGGCGTGCGGTAAATCTGCGGACAGAAAAAACTGCCCTGCTGCCGGCTTTTCTCTCTGAAATGGGAGAAAGCTGTGCAGGGCAGTCCCTGACTTTGCCAGAAGGTATTGTATGTTCTGAAACCGCCGGGTGCTTCAGGCCTCTTCTGTTTCGTCCAGATCGGCGGCCTGCATCATCTCATTGAAGGCTGCCGCCGCGGTCTGGTATTCCTCTTCGGTCTCGATATTGGACAGGTTCGGATTGCCGTGCTCGTCTTCGTAGAAACGGTAGAGATAGACCTCTCCGTCAGTGTTCTGGCCGTTTTCGTCCAGCGGAAGCAGGGCGATGTACCGTTGTTCACCGGCGGGGAAAATATTAATGACGGCACAGGTTACCTCCCTGTCGTCATCCAGTGTCAGGGTAACGGTGGGCTGATTTAAATCGACGTTTCCGCCGCAGTCGCTTCCGCAGGAACCGCAGTCGCCGCTGCAGGAGCCGGTTGCATTCCATTCATCACTCATGTTTTTAACCTCTTTCTGTGAGTATTCATCTTTTCATTCTAGCAGAATACCGTCAGAATTGCAATGAACAGAGAAAAAACCGGAAAAAATCCTGTTTTCCGGCAAAACTCAGTTGGAAAATACGAAAATTGGGTGTATAATAAACGAAATTTTAAGTATTCACCTGCTCAGTATCAACGCGGGCGGAAAGGAGTATTATTATGGAAAAAAAAGATATTGACTGGGGGAACCTTGGCTTCTCCTATATTCAGACAGATCAGAGGTACGTGTCTAATTACAAAGACGGCGCCTGGGATGAAGGTGTAATGACTACAGACGGGAATGTAGTGATCAACGAATGCGCAGGCGTTCTGCAGTATTCTCAGTCATGCTTCGAAGGCCTGAAGGCATATACCACTGAGGATGGCCGGATCGTAACCTTCCGTCCCGATCTGAATGCTGAGCGGATGGAGCAGTCCGCTGTTCGGCTGCAGATGCCGGTATTTCCCAAAGAGCGTTTTCTGGAAGCGGTGGATAAGGTTGTGGCAGCCAATGCGGCGTATGTACCGCCGTACGGCTCCGGTGCGACGCTGTATCTGCGTCCCTATATGTTCGGCAGTGATGCGGTTATCGGCGTGAAGCCGGCAGATGAGTATCAGTTCCGCCTCTTTGCCACTCCTGTGGGGCCGTATTTCAAGGGCGGCGCGAAGCCTATTACCATCCGCGTCTGCGATTATGACCGCGCGGCGCCCCACGGAACGGGTCATATCAAGGCCGGACTGAATTACGCCATGAGTCTGTATGCGATTACCGAGGCCCATGCTCAGGGCTTTGATGAGAATATGTATCTGGATGCTGCCACCCGGACAAAGGTGGAGGAGACGGGCGGAGCCAACTTCCTGTTTGTGACAAAGGATAATAAGGTGGTTACGCCGAAGTCAAACAGCATTCTGCCGTCCATTACCCGCCGTTCCCTGATGGTGGTAGCCCGGGAATATCTGGGGCTGGAAGCCGAAGAGAGAGAAGTATACTTCGACGAAGTAAAGGATTTTGCGGAGTGCGGTCTGTGCGGCACGGCGGCCGTTATTTCTCCGGTTGGGAAAATTGTGGATCATGGAAAAGAGATCTGCCTGCCCAGCGGCATGGAGAAGATGGGACCGGTTACCCGGAAGCTGTATGACACGCTGACGGGAATCCAGATGGGAAGAATTCAGGCTCCGGAAGGCTGGATTCGGGAAATCAAAATCGGATAACTGAACAGCCTTGGAGGCATCTGAAAGAGACGAAAAGGAGACGCCCGGGTAAATAGGAAAATCTGGCAAAACAGATCGGATATTTACCCGGGTTTTTCAGGGCAGAGAGAAAGAGGAGAAATATATGGCAGATCAGAAGCGCATGCCTCTGGTGGAGGCGCTGGATACATTCGGGCGGCAAGAGCCTGCCTATTTCGCGATTCCGGGACACCGGTTTGAGAGGGGAATAAGCCCGGAGCTTCGGATGCGCTGGGGAGACGGCGTGTTCCGGTACGATCTGACAGAGGCGGAAGGACTGGATGACCTGCATCATCCGGAGGGAGCTATCCTGGAAGCACAGAGGCTGGCCGCCAAGCTATACGGAGCGGATCGGACCTGGTTTCTGGTGAACGGCACCACCTGCGGAAATGAAGCCATGATTCTCTCAGCGGTGAAGCCGGGAGAAAAGATTATCATATCCAGAAATGCGCACAAGTCGGCGCTGATGGGGCTTGTCCTAAGCGGGGCGGTGCCTGTCTGGGTGATGCCTGAATATCTGGAAGAATGGGGCATGTACGGCGCCGTGGCGCCGGAAGCCATAGAGAAAGCCTTCCTGCGGGAGCCGGACTGCAGGGCGGCTCTGGTGACGAGTCCGACTTATTACGGGATTTGCAGTGACCTCCGGGCGATTGCCGAGATCTGCCACAGGAGAGGGGCGCAGCTTCTGGTGGATGAAGCCCACGGCTCTCATTTCTGCTTTTCAGAGCGGTATCCGGAAGGGGCGCTGAGGCAGGGAGCGGACGTCTGCGCCCAGAGCACTCACAAGACGTCGGGCGGCATGACTCAGAGCTCCATGCTGCACTGCCGGGGAACGCTGGCAAATCCGGCGGCCATCGACGCAGCCCTGAAGCTGGTGATGAGCACCAGCCCTTCTTATGTGCTGATGGCCTCGCTGGACGCGGCGCGCTGTCAGCTGGCCGCGTCCGGCAGAAAGATGATGGAGCGGGCCGCGGATCTGGCCGCTGAGGCCCGTCGCCTTCTGGAAGAGATTTCGGGCGTGGAGGTGCTGCATGGAGAGGAGCTGCCAGGACGGGCGGCGGCCGCGGCGGACCCGGCCCGGTTGGTATTTTCCGCGCGCCGCCTGGGGATCACAGGCTACGAGCTCCAGGAGCGGCTGTTCCGGGAGTCGGGCGTGGCGACGGAAATGGCCGACTGGGAGAATGTGGTAGCTGTGGTGACCTGGGCCAATGAAGAGAAAGAGATCCGGCGGCTGGCAGGCGGCGTCAGAAGGGCTGTGGAAACGGCGCCCGGCAGGGCGGAACGTGAGATGGAAGAAAAAGCGGCGGAAAATCTCCGGCTGAGAACAGTGCCGGAGATGGCCGTGACGCCGCGGGAAGCCTGGTTTGCAGAAGGGAAGGCCGTGCCCTGGGAAAAGGCTTTGGGCTGCGTGGCGGCGGAGACGGCGGCCCCCTACCCGCCGGGCATTCCTCTGGTATGTCCGGGCGAGGTGCTGACAGAAGAGGTCTGGGATGCGTTGGACTGGTGCCGGAGGGGCGGTGTTTCCATCCACGGTCCCGCCGATCCGGAGCTTCAGAGCTTTCGGGTGATTGAAGATGTGTGAGAGGAAAGGAGAGCATATGAAGCTGATATCTTGGAATGTCAATGGGCTTCGGGCCTGCGTGACGAAAGGATTTCTGGATTATTTCAGAGAAGCGGATGCGGACGTATTCTGCATCCAGGAGAGCAAGCTTCAGGAGGGGCAGATCAGCCTGGAGCTGGAAGGGTATCATCAGTACTGGAATTACGCGGAGAAAAAAGGATATTCGGGGACGGCGATATTTTCAAAAAAGGAACCCTTAAGTGTATCCAGGGGGCTTGGGATTGAGGAGCACGACCATGAGGGGCGCGTCATCGCCCTGGAATATGAAGATTTTTATCTGGTGACGGTCTATACGCCAAACTCTCAGGACGGTCTGGCACGGCTGGACTACAGGATGGCGTGGGAGGATGATTTCCGGAAGTATCTGAAGGCGCTGGAGGAGAAAAAGCCGGTGGTGGTCTGCGGGGATATGAATGTAGCACATCAGGAGATCGACCTGAAAAATCCGAAGACCAACCGGAAAAATGCAGGATTTACCGATCAGGAAAGGGAAAAATTCACGAACCTGCTGGCGGCAGGCTTTACAGATACGTATCGCTGGCTCTATCCGGAGAAGGTGGAATACTCCTGGTGGTCTTACCGGTTCCGGGCCAGGGAGAAGAACGCCGGATGGCGGATCGATTATTTTCTGGTATCCGACAGCCTGAGAGACCGGGTGAAGGGCGCCTTCATCCACACGTCGGTCATGGGTTCCGATCACTGTCCCGTGGAGCTGGATCTGGCATAATGGTTGTGTTTCTGCTGCAAAGTGTGATATGATATAAATAATTGCAGAGCAAAGGAGGCAGAGTACATGCGGGAGATGGGCGGCTTAACGATATCCACCGGAGATCCGGAACAGATGGGCACAGCCAGAAAACACGAAGGTTATAATTTTGCGGTTTCCGTACCGGACGGCGAGCCTGCGGATCTGCTGCTATACAGGAGCGGAAGCAGAAAGCCGGAAGCGGAAATTCCTCTGCCGGAGGCAGAGAGAACGGGCCAGGTCAGTGCTGTCTGTGTGAAAGGTCTGGAACCGGGGAAATGGGAATACAATTACAGGATCGGCGGGAAGGTCGTGCCGGATCCCTATGTGAAAATTCTGAGAAAGGCCAAAGGCACGGGAAAGGGAGAAGAGCGGCGAGGCGTTCTGGAATCTCCGTCGGCGGCTGTGGAGCGGCCTCTGGAGATTCCCTACGAGGACTGCGTGATCTATAAGACGCATGTCCGGGGCTTTACCATGCGCAGCGGCTCCGGCGTCCGTCACAGGGGCACCTTCCTGGGCGTACAGGAGAAAATTCCGTATCTGAAGAAGCTGGGTGTCACCACGCTGATGCTGATGCCTGTGTATGAGTTCCGGGAGCTGCCGCCAAAGGCCAGAACAGGCGCGCCGGAGGAAACGCCTGCGGAGGCTCCTGCCCTGGATCCCGAGGCTGTTTTTGCAAAGCCGGCTGCAGAGGACGGACAGGCGAAGGCGGCGGAGGTTCCCCGGAAAAACTACTGGGGTTACACAGATGGTCTTTATTTTGCACCCAGAGCACTTTACTGTGCCACAGACCATCCTTCTGCAGAATTTGCTGCCATGATGGACGCTCTTCACAGAGCCGGCATCGAATGTGTGCTGGAATTCTACTTCCGGCCTGAGCTCCCGGCCAGAACTGTGCTGGATATTCTGCATTACTGGCGGCTGAATTATCAGGTGGACGGCTTCCATCTGCTGGGCGAGGGCTCCTGGATCGGCGCGGTCATGGAGGATCCTCTGCTGAAGAAGAGTAAGCTTTTCTATCTGCACTACGAAAACTATGGTCTCACTCCTGACGGGAAAGCGCCGTATTACCGCAATCTGGGCGAGCTGAATCTGGGATATGAGGAGCAGATGCGCCGGTTCCTGAAGGGCGATCCGGGCTGTCTGGAGGGAGCCGCCTGGTATATGCGGCGTAATTCAGAGGGCTGCGGCTATGTCAATTACTTTGCAGACCAGGATGGTTTCACCATGGCGGACATGGTTTCCTATGAGCAGAAGCACAATGAGAAAAACGGTGAACGGAACAGGGATGGCAGCAATTCCAATTATACCTGGAACTGCGGACTTGAAGGGCCTGCGCGCAAGAGCGGCATTCTGAAGCTGCGGAACCGTCAGCTTAAGAATGCATTTCTGCTGCTGCTGACCAGCCAGGGTACGCCGATGATCTACGGCGGCGACGAATTCCTGAACAGCCAGGAGGGTAATAATAATGCCTGGTGCCAGGACAACGAGACAGGATGGCTGGACTGGAAAAAAACGAAAGCGGCCGCGGCGCTGCAGGAATTTGTAAGAAGGGCCATAGAATTCCGGAAGGAGCATCCGATACTTCACGGAAAAAGGCCCCTGCGCCTGATGGATTACAAAGCCTGTGGCTGGCCGGATCTGTCCTACCATGGAGAGCGGGCCTGGTTTCTGCCTATGGACGGCGGCGGATGCAGCCTGGGAGCCCTGTACTGCGGCCAGTACGCAAAGAAGGCGGACGGAACCAGTGATGATTCCATCTATCTGGCCTGCAATATGCACTGGGAGCCGTTCCGTTTTGCGCTGCCTGATCTGCCGGAGGGACAGGAATGGAAGATTAAGGCCGACACCGGTACGGAAGAGGGAATTTTCCCGGACGGAGAAGAAAAGACGGTGGAGAGCAGCGGGGAGAAAAGCATTCTGGTGCCGCCCCGGACCGTGATGATTCTGATAGGAAAGTAGGAAGGCAACATGTATATCTGGCAGCATTTTAAGACGATCACTCATCATAAGCTACTGGTTATGCGTTACTGTTTCCGGATCGGGCTATACCGCCAGGGACTGGCTCATGATCTTTCCAAGTATTCCTTCACGGAATTTTCTCGGGGATGCCGGTACTGGCAGGGAAACAGGAGCCCCAATAACGCAGAGCGGGAGGATACAGGGGTGTCGCTTTCCTGGCTGCACCACAAGGGAAGAAACAAACACCATTTCGAATACTGGATTGATTACGGGATCGGCTGTGACACGATTATCAAAGGCGTGCCGATGCCACGGAAATACGTGGCGGAGATGATCATGGACAGGATCAGCGCCTCCAGGACGTATCTGGGGAAAAATTATACGGACAGCGCGCCCTATGAATATTACCGGAAAGGCAAAGAGCATCTCTGGTTCGTTCACGAGCAGACGAAGGAGCAGCTGGAATTTCTGCTCCGGATGCTGGCAGAGAAGGGAGAGAAAAAAACGCTCCGGTACATAAAAGATACTTTTTTGAAAGAGAGATAAGGAACATGCAGTTTTCAGAACGAATGAAGCATTTTGGCGACAATATATTCACCGTGCTTCTGAACAGAAAAAGGGAGTTGGAGAAGGAAGGGAGGAAGGTTATTGATCTGAGCGTCGGCACGCCCAACATTCCGCCGGCGGATCATGTGATCCGGGCGCTTGTGGAGGCGGCGTCAGACAGACAGAATTACGTCTATGCCATCAAGGATCTGGATGAGCTCCACGAGGCCGTTGCGGTCTGGTACAGGAGGCGCTACGGCGTGGAGATTGATCCGGCGTCAGAAGTGGTTTCTCTTCTGGGGTCTCAGGAAGGGCTGGCTCATATCGCCCTGTCTGTCGTCAATGAGGGAGATACGGTGCTGGTGCCGGATCCCTGCTATCCGGTGTTCGGCGACGGCCCGGTGATTGCGGGGGCGCAGCTGTATCCTATGCCCCTTCGGAAAGAGAAGAACTATCTGATTGATTTCCGCGAGATCCCGGACGAGGTGGCAGACCGGGCAAAGCTGATGGTGGTATCTTATCCCAACAATCCCACGGCGGCCCTGGCGACAGACCAGTGGTATGAAGATTGTATCGCGTTTGCGAAAAAGCATGATATCATCGTGCTCCATGACAACGCCTACAGCGAGCTGGTCTTTGACACGGAGCCCACGGGCAGCTTCCTGGCCCATCCGGGAGCCAGAGAGGTGGGCGTGGAATTCAACTCTCTGTCCAAGACCTACGGCCTGGCGGGAGCCAGAATCGGCTTTTGTATCGGCAATTCCCGGGTAGTGGAGCAGCTGGCAAGATTGAAGTCCAATATGGATTACGGCATGTTTCTTCCGATACAGAAAGCGGCCATAGCGGCGATCACAGGCGATCAGTCCTGCGTGAAAACCACCCGGGAAGCGTATCGGAGAAGGAGAGACTGCCTCTGCGACGGATGCCGCGAGATCGGCTGGGAGATGGACCGGAGTCCGGCTACCATGTTCGTATGGGCGAAGATTCCGAAAGGCTTTCCCTCTTCGGAAGCTTTCGTATCGGCTCTGCTGGACCGGGCGGGCGTACTGGTGACGCCCGGCAGCGCTTTCGGAGAATCCGGCGAGGGATATGTGCGGATTGCGCTGGTCAAGGACGAGGAGGAGCTTCGGGAAGCTTTGGAAAACATGCGCGCCAGCGGAATTTTTCGGCAGTAAAATGCAGATACCGGCTTGACTGGATTTCTGTTTTGAGATAAATTACAAGAAAGCCCTGCCGGGAACGCGGCGGAGCGAAAGAAGAGTAACCTGTCCGCCGGACGGGAAGAGAATGAGGAGATACGTATTATGAAGAAAAAAGTGGTGAAGTTCGGAGGAAGCTCGCTGGCCAGCGCGGAGCAGTTCCGCAAGGTGGGTGAAATCATTCGCAGCGATGAGAGCAGGCGCTATGTGGTTCCGTCGGCGCCGGGCAAACGCTTCAGCGCGGACACCAAGGTAACGGATATGCTGTACGGCTGCTATCACCTGGCGGAAGCGGGCAAGGACTTTTCGGGAGCGCTGGAGAATATCAGGGCGCGTTATATGGAGATTATTGAAGGGCTGTCCCTGGATCTCTCCCTGAATGAGCAATTTGAAGAAATTGCAGAAAATTTCCGAAGCAAGGCGGGAGAGGATTATGCGGCCTCCCGCGGCGAATATCTGAACGGTATCGTGATGGCGGCTTATCTGGGCTTTGAGTTTGTGGACGCCGCGGAAGTGGTGTGCTTCAATGCGGACGGAAGCTTTAATGCGGATAAGACGGACGAGGTAATGTCGCGCCGCCTGGCTGATCTGGGCTGCGCAGTCATTCCGGGCTTCTACGGCGCAAAGCCGGACGGCACGGTAAAGACGTTTTCCAGAGGCGGGTCCGACATTACGGGGTCGCTGGTGGCTAAGGCTGTCCATGCGGATCTGTATGAGAACTGGACAGATGTGTCCGGCTTCCTGGTGACAGATCCGAGGGTTGTTAAGGATCCGGCTACGATTTCTACGATTACCTACCGGGAAATGAGAGAACTTTCTTATATGGGAGCCACGGTGCTCCATGAGGATTCCATTTTCCCGCTGAGAAAAGAAGGGATTCCCATCAATGTGCGGAATACCAACCGTCCGGAGGATCCGGGTACTATGATCGTTGAAAGCACCTGCAACAAGCCGAGGTATACGATCACCGGAATCGGCGGCAAGAAGGGCTTTGCTTCTATCACCATTGAGAAAGCCATGATGAATTCGGAGATCGGGTTTGTGCGGAAGGTGCTTCAGGTATTTGAGGAGAACGGCCTGTCTATTGAGCACACGCCGTCAGGCATTGATACCCTGACCGTTTACGTGAACCAGAATGCCTTTGAGGCGAAGGAACAGCAGATCATCGCAGGACTGCACCGGGCTGTGCAGCCGGATCTGATCGAGCTGGAATCAGATCTGGCCCTGATTGCTGTGGTGGGACGCGGCATGCGCCGTACCCGCGGAACAGCCGGGAGGATTTTCTCTGCCCTGGCGCATGCTCACGTGAACGTCAAGATGATTGATCAGGGCTCTTCCGAGCTGAATATCATTATCGGTGTGGAAAACCGGGATTTTGAAACAGCAATTCAGGCAATTTATAATATTTTTGTGGTGGCGCAGCTGTAAGCTCCTGGAGGATTCCGGAAAGAAAAGGAGCGGCCGCCGGGGAGTGATAGTATGAATATCAGAAAAATGACGGCAGCAGACGAGCCGGTGATCGTACCTATGGTATATAAATTTTACGAAAGCGACGCAGTGGATCATCCGGTACCGAGAGAGAATCTCCGGCGTACCTTTCACGCGGCCGTGGAGGACGGTTCGCTTCTGGACGGCTATGTGCTGGAGGACGAGGACGGCGTGGCGGGTTTTGCCTATCTGAGCGCGTATTATGCCTGCGAGGTGGGCGGCGTCAACATGATGCTGGAGGAGATATATCTCAGGCCGGAGGCACGGGGAAAAGGGTACGGAACGGAATTCCTGAAGTGGATGGAACGGCAGTTTCCGGAGGTCCGCCGGTTCCGGCTGGAGGTAACGGAAAGCAACGGGTCTGCGGCGCGGCTGTATGAGCAGCACGGCTACCATTTTCTGGGGTATCGGCAGATGGTGAAAGATGTGTGAACTGTGGGGCAAAATGTAAAATTGACCTTACATTTTTCAGAAAATATGGTATACTATCCACGTAAGCAGTGCGCGCCGCAGAACGCCGCGCTGACGGAATAGAATGAGCGAGGGATACACATGAAAAGAGTGTTGTTGAAGCTGAGCGGAGAAGCGCTGGCGGGAGAGAAGAAAACGGGATTTGACGAGGCGGTCGTGCTGGAGGTGGCCAGGCAGGTGAAAATCCTGGTGGATGAAGGCATCCAGGTAGGGATCGTCATCGGAGGCGGCAATTTCTGGAGAGGCAGGACCAGCAAAAATATTGACCGGACCAAGGCGGATCAGATCGGCATGCTGGCTACCGTCATGAACTGCATTTACGTTTCGGAGATTTTCCGTTCCCAGGGCATGATGACGTCTATCCTGACGCCCTTTGCCTGCGGGGAATTTACAAAGATGTTTTCCAAGGACAGGAGCAATAAATATTTTTCACATAATATGGTGGTGTTTTATGCAGGCGGGACCGGCCATCCGTATTTTTCCACGGATACCGGAACGGTGCTGCGGGCCATTGAAATCGAAGCGGATACCATTCTGCTGGCGAAGGCGGTGGACGGAGTCTACGACAGCGATCCCAAGGACAATCCGGATGCAAAGAAATATTCGGAGGTTTCCATTCAGGAAGTGATTGACAGGAAGCTGCAGGTGGTAGACCTGACTGCTTCGATCCTGTGTATGGAAAACCATATGCCCATGATTGTATTCGGGCTGAATGAAAAGGACAGTATCGTAAACGCTGCTCATGGCATCATCACAGGGACGAAGGTGACTGTCTGACAGGGAAAAAGGGCGGAGAAAGCCCTCCGTCCGGCTGATGAACGGGAAGCGGCCGGAGGAGAAGCAGGCTTCCGTACAGATAAGGGAGAGCGTATAAGGAGGATTTTACGGCAATGAATGAAAAAATTCAGATTTATGACACGAAGATGACCAAGACCATCGGGAACCTGAACAGTGAGCTGGGGACGATCCGGGCAGGCCGGGCCAATCCCCATGTGCTGGACAGGATTATGGTGGACTATTACGGAGTAGCCACTTCTCTTCAGCAGGTGGCGAATATTACCGTGCCGGAGGCGCGGATGATACAGATTCAGCCGTGGGAGTCCTCCCTGATCAAAGATATTATGAAAGCGATCCAGGTATCGGATCTGGGTATCAATCCGAATACTGACGGGAAGGTAATCCGCCTGGTGTTTCCGGAGCTGACGGAGGAACGCAGAAAGGAGCTCGTTAAGGAAGTCAAGAAAAAAGGAGAGGCCGCCAAGGTAGCGATCCGGAATATCCGCCGCGATGCCAATGAGTCATTCAAGAAGCTGGAGAAGGAGGATGTCTCCGAGGACGAAATCAAGAAGCTCAGCGAGGAAATCCAGAAGCTTACGGATAAATACGTCAAGGAAATTGACAAGACGGTGGAAGAGAAATCAAAAGAAGTATTGACGGTATAAGATCTGAGGGGGCTGTTGCAGCAAGTGTAACAGCCTCTCTCTGCGTGACCGATAACCCTGCGTTTTTCATGCGGGAGAATGAGGGAGAAAGGCATATGAATTTACCAAACCATATTGCGATTATTCTGGATGGAAACGGACGCTGGGCCAGAAGCAAGGGGATGCCGAGAAGCTATGGCCATGTGGTGGGCTGTGACAATCTGGAGAAGATGTGCAATATTATCTGCGACATGGGCGTGCGCTACCTGACGGTTTATGCGTTTTCTACAGAAAACTGGAAGAGGTCCCAGGAGGAGATTAAGGTGCTGATGAATCTTTTCCGGCGCTATCTGAAGCGATGTGAGCGAAGCGCGCGGAAGAATCAGATGCGCGTAAAAATTATCGGCGATCCGGAGGGCCTGGACCCGGATATCCAGAAAAGTATCCATGAGCTGGAGGATATGTCGAAGGATTATGACAGGATGTTTTTCCAGATCGCGCTGAATTACGGGAGCCGGGATGAGATCCTCCGGGGAGTGACCAGGCTGGCAGAGGACGCCAGACAGGGAAGGATTCCGGAGGGGAAAGTCAGCGAGCAGCTTTTTGAAGCCTATCTGGACACTGCGGGAATTCCCGACCCGGATCTGCTGATCCGGACCAGCGGTGAGCAGCGGCTGTCCAATTTCCTTCTGTGGCAGCTTGCCTATACGGAATTCTATTTTACAGACGTACCGTGGCCTGCCTTTAATAAGCAGGAATTGGTCAAGGCTATAGAAAAATATAATGAAAGAGACCGCCGTTACGGCGGAGTAAAAGGGCAGACGCCAAAGGGGGGAGCATAATGTTCGTAACGAGACTGATCAGTGGGGTCGTGCTGGTTGCGGCTGCGCTGCTCACGATTGGCCTGGGAAGCTGGGTGCTGTTTTTCACCGTACTGATTTTATCGCTGATAGGGGCGGGAGAGCTGTACAAAGCCATGAAGGTAAGAGAACAGAGCTTTCCCGGGCCGCTGGAGCTGGCGGGCTACGCCGGTATCGTGCTGTATTATGTAAGCCTTGTGGTCCTTGGAGGCGCGCTGCAGCTGGCGGCGGTGATCCTGGGCCTGGTGATTTTGATGTTTGTGTATGTGTTTTCCTACCCGCGTTATCATGCCCATCAGGTGATGGCGGCATTTTTCGGCATCGTCTACGTGGGCGTGATGCTGTCCTGCATCTATCAGACCAGAATGCTGCCGGGAGGCGGCGTCTGGCATGTCTGGCTGATATTCCTTAGCTCCTGGGGCTGCGATACCTGCGCTTACTGTGTAGGTATGCTGTTCGGAAAACACAAAATGGCGCCGGTCTTAAGTCCGAAAAAATCGGTGGAGGGCGCGGTGGGAGGCGTTGCGGGCGCTGCGCTTCTGGGCGTGATTTTTGCGCTGGTTACCCGTGGGCCTCTGTGGGAATACGCGCTGATCTGCGGCGTGGGCGCCCTGATCTCCATGGTGGGTGATCTGGCGGCCTCAGCCATTAAGAGAAATATGGATATCAAGGATTACGGAAAGCTGATTCCCGGCCACGGCGGCGTGCTGGACCGTTTTGACAGCGTGATTTTTACGGCGCCGGTAATTTATTATCTGGCAGTTATCCTGATGTGATGCAACACATCGGACGCTTATCAGAAACGAGGAGTAAAAGCTCATGAAGAAGATAGCAGTTTTGGGGTCCACCGGCTCGATAGGTACTCAGACTCTGGATGTGGCGCGGCAAAACCCCGATATTCGTATTGCGGCCTTAGGCGCAGGACATAATACGGAGCTTCTGGAACGGCAGGTGCGGGAATTTTCCCCGTCTCTGGCGGCTGTTTGGGAAGAGAAGGACGCAGCTGAACTGCGGATCCGGCTGGCTGATACGGATACGAAGGTGGTCAGCGGTATGGAAGGTATGCTGGAGCTGGCGGCCTGGCCGGAGGCTGAGCTTTTGGTGACGGCCATAGTGGGTATGATCGGCATACGCCCAACCATGGCCGCTATAGAGGCGGGCAAGGATATTGCCCTGGCCAACAAGGAAACCCTGGTTACGGCGGGACATCTGATCATGCCGCTGGCCAGAGAGAGGGGGGCGCATATTCTTCCGGTAGACAGTGAGCACAGCGCTATTTTCCAGTGCCTGCACGGAGAAAGCAGAGGGCAGGTGAGCCGGCTGCTGATTACGGCTTCCGGCGGCCCCTTCCGGGGAAAACGGCCGGAGGAACTGGAGCATGTGCGGCCGGAGGACGCCCTGAAGCATCCTAACTGGTCTATGGGTCAGAAGATCACCATAGACTCGGCCACCCTGGTCAATAAAGGCCTGGAGGTCATGGAGGCCCGGTGGCTGTTTGATATGGGACTGGACCGGATACAGGTGGTGGTGCAGCCCCAGAGTGTGATTCATTCCATGGTGGAATTTGAGGATGGTGCTGTGATGGCGCAGCTGGGGACACCGGATATGCGCCTCCCCATCCAGTATGCTCTTTTCTATCCGGAGCGCAGGCACCTGAGCGGAGAACGTCTGGATTTTGCAGCGCTTTCAAAGCTCACGTTCGAAGCACCTGATACGGATACCTTCCGGGGACTTCCGCTGGCTATGCGCGCGGCAGAAGAGGGCGGCTCTGTTCCCACGGTATTCAACGCGGCCAACGAGCGTGCCGTTGCAAAATTTCTGAAAAAGAAAATCGGATTTCTGGATATTTACAGGATCATTGAAGATGCTATGGATCAGCACAGGAGGATTCCGCATCCGGATCTTCAGCAGATTTTGGATACGGAAGCGGAAACTTATGAATGGATTGAAAGCAGGTGGTAGTTTTTGCAGATTGTGATAGCGATACTGATATTGAGCGCGGTCATCATTTTCCATGAACTGGGTCATTTTCTGCTGGCCAAGGCAAATCACATTGTGGTAACGGAATTTGCCGTGGGACTGGGACCGAAGCTCATCTCATTTACCAGGGGGGATACGACATACGCTCTGAAGCTCCTGCCTTTCGGCGGTTCCTGCACCATGCTGGGTGAGGACGAGGACGAAGAGGAGAAGGAGGGAAGCTTCAACAAGGCATCAGTCTGGCGGAGAATATCTGTTATCGCGGCCGGACCCATTTTTAATTTTATTCTGGCCTTTCTGGTGGCGGTGATCGTCATCAGCGTGGTAGGTTCGGATCCGGCCAGAGTGGTTTCTGTGGAAGAGGGTTCCCCGGCTGCGGAAGCCGGGCTGCAGGCGGGGGATATCATCACCCGCTATGAGGGCAACGGCATCGCCAACGGACGGGAGCTCTATACAGATGTGGATATGGACGGCGTGCCTCTGGATACGGTCACGCTGACCTATGAGCGGGACGGGGAGTCTCATACTGTCAGCTATGTGCCGGAGACTACGACCCGCTGGATGCTGGGCTACTATTACTCGGCGGACGGAGGGCCTGTGGAAATCACATCCCTGATGCGGGGCTATCCCATGGAGCAGGCAGGCTTCCAGGCGGGAGATGTGATTACGGCCATAAATGGCGTGAGGGTGGCAGATGCCGATGATGTGGCGGCCCACTGGGAAGAGCATCCGCTGGACGGCTCTGCGGTACAGGTCACCTATGAACGGGAGGGACAGGAATATGTGGCAGAGGTGACTCCGGTGGAGAGCACTACCGCCAGTCTGGGCTTTGATTTCAACCTGGCCCGCGAGAAAATGTCCCCTGTTGATACGCTGAAATACAGCGTGGGGGAGATGAATTATTGGGTGCATGTGACTGTCAAATCACTGCTGAGCCTGATAAACGGCACGTATTCCATCAATGACCTGTCAGGACCTATCGGCGTAGTGGACGCCATCGGCCAGGTCTATGAGCAGGCCCAGGATCAGGGAGGAGTCATCGTCAGCATGACTATGCTGAATATGATGATCCTGCTGTCTGCCAATCTGGGCGTTATGAATCTCCTGCCGCTTCCGGCTCTGGACGGCGGGCGGCTGATTTTCCTGTTCATTGAGGCTGTAAGGCGGAAGCCCATCAAGCGGAGCGTAGAGGGAATGATCCATTTTGCGGGACTGATGCTTCTGATGGTGCTGATGGTGTATGTGGCGTTCAATGATGTGAGACGGATTATCTGAAGCTCTGCTTTGTTTCGGCTGTGGTGAAATAAGAGATTCCGGGGCGGGAACGGCACAATGGCGCCGTGAAAACTGCTTCGGAAAAGTCAGCTAAAAATCCGGGGGTGTCTCAAAAGAGGTTTATACCGCTTACAGTCGGTCTTTTGAGACGTTCCTCGGATTTTCGATTGACTTCCCCGGATGTATATCGTATACTCAAAGAGAAATTTCAGCAAAAGGGAGGTGGCTTGATGTCGTCTGTTCGCTAGTTATGGGACAATAAAATCTGCGAATGTAATTCGCTCTCATCGCTGACCTGACAGGGAAAGGGATGGGTTATTTTTGTTGTACATATCTTTGCGGATGGAGTTCATCAGGCAGACTTTTTTTGACGGGCGGAATATGCCTGTTTTTCCAGTACAGCGGATAGCTCATCGTTCCGGCGGGTTATCTGTTTTTTATTGTCCTTTTCATGCAGATACGGAAAACAGAAGAAAAGAGGAAAGAAAAATGTTTGAAAAAGACAAATGGAAAACAAAATTCGTGATGGTTGCGCTGGGCCAGGCGGTTTCCATGCTGGGCAGCCACGGCGTCCAGTTCGCTCTGATCTGGTGGCTGGCGGAGCAGACCTCGTCGCCGCTGATGCTGGGAGTTTCGGGAATCGCGGCGTATCTGCCCATGGCGCTGTTCAGCCCGCTGGCAGGAATTGCCGCTGACCGGTTTAACAGGAAATTTATCAGCATTTTCTCTGATATGGCCATGGGAGTGGCCGCGCTTATCTATGCGGTCTGCCTGGCTGCTTTTGAACTGCCGGTCTGGACTGTATTTATCATGCTCTGTATCCGTGGGCTCGGAAGTACCTTTCAGCAGCCGGCAATCCAGTCCATCATCCCTCAGCTTGTGCCACGGGAGCAGCTTGTCAAAACCAACGGATGGATGCAGCTTTTGAACGCGGGCTCCTTTTTGCTGGGCCCTGTTATCGGCGCTTCGCTTTATGCGGCGTTCCCGATGCCGGTGGTTCTGGTAAGCGACGTAATCGGAGCGGCCCTTGCCAGCGCTGCGCTGGCGTCTGTAAGGATTCCGGCCCTGGAAAAGACGCTGAAAAAAGGCGGGGGCATGGTGGCGGAGTTCAGGGAAGGAATTCAGGTGTTCCGCAGAGACAGGGAACTGCTCTGCCTGGTGACAGCGGAGGCCCTCTGCATGTTTTTCTATGCGCCGCTGTCCTCCTTTTATCCGCTGATGACCAGCGATTACTTTGATCTGTCCGCGATGTA
>DVJR01000126.1 GCA_018716575.1 Candidatus Scatomonas merdavium
CTCTGCTTCTGACCGCCCGACAGCTGGGTAGGCTTAAAATCCACCCGGTCTGCCAGTCCGACTCTTTCCAGGGCTTCTCTGGCCCTTTCCCGCCGTTCTTTTTTGGGAATTCCCGCATAGGTCAGCGGCAGCGCCACATTTTCCAGCGCGGACTGCCTTGGCAGCAGCTGAAAATTCTGAAATACAAAACCGACCTTGTTCAGCCGGATATCCGACATCTGATTCTCCGTGCAGGAGCTGATTTCCTGGCCGTCCAGCCAGAAGCTGCCGCTGGTGGCCTGATCCAGACATCCCACAATATTCATAAGCGTTGTCTTTCCTGAGCCGGACGGTCCCATGATCGCCACATACTCCCCCTCTTCCATCTGAAAACAGATGTTTTTCAGAACGGGAACCACCATCTTGCCCTGTATATAATCTTTACAGATATTTTTCATCTCTATGATCATCTGGCATCCCCCATTCTGTCAATAAACTGTTCCGCCGTCTGCGGTTCCGGCATCCGTTCCGGAGATGCCCCCGTCCGTCGTTCCAACATCTGTAACAGACATGCTTCCGTCCGTCGTTCCCTCATCCGTAACGGACATATCACCTCCGTCTGTCATTCCCTCATCAGTAACGGGCATATCTCCATCTGTCACCGGAACTTCTCCA
Source organism: Candidatus Scatomonas merdavium (assembly GCA_018716575.1). GTDB lineage: Bacteria > Bacillota > Clostridia > Lachnospirales > Lachnospiraceae > Scatomonas > Scatomonas merdavium. The sequence continues at coordinate 655 of DVJR01000126.1, forward strand.
TCCGTGTTCTCTGAATTGCTCTGTCCCATCATGCCGTTTTCGCTGACCGCGGTGGGCATGCCTTCCTCCAGACCCTCCTCCGGGAATGTGACGGAATCGTCGACGGTCAGGCCGTCCAGGATCTCGTACTGCATCATATTTTCATCGTATCCGCCCAGAGTCACCGCCCGCTTTTCCAGGCGGCCGTTTCCGTTGTCAGCCCACACGAAGGGGTTCTCCGGATCGGTCATGTCAATCAGATACTCGTCCAGCCAGAGGCCATCCTTTTTCTCTGTCTGCCCGTAATCCATTTCCAGATAGACATGCTGTCCCATCCGCAGGCCCGTGCTGTCCTCCAGATCCACATAGAACGGATAGTTGTTGCTGCTGGACATATTATCGCTGCTGCCGGAATACATGGCATTCTGATTAGCTTCCGGATTGTCCCAGTCGATCCGGGTGATCGTTCCTTTCCAGGTCTGCCCATCCTCTGTCCGGGAATGGACGACTACCTGCGCCCCCTCTGATAACGCTCCCATATTCTGCTCATTCATTTTTCCCTTGATCCGGAATTCTCCTGTTTTCATAACAGTAATGAACGAATTATCACCGTTTCCATACATGTCTGTGCTGTTTCCGTTATTGATAGACTTTACCACGCCGTCAATCTCGCTGGATACCGTGGCGTTATTGATATTTTCATTCAGCTTGTCAATTTCCAGCTGCTTGCTCTGTGCGTCGAATTCCCTCTGTTTTACCTGAAGCTGCTGTTCCTGAATCTGAAGTGTGTACGTAGCCTGGCTTGCCGAGTCCGCCTTTTTTCTTTCCTTTTCCAAATCGGAAATCGCCGCATTCATATTGGAAATCTCATTTTGAATCCGCTCCAGATCCAGCTGGGCCTGAGCCAGATCAGACTGAAATTTTTCCGTATCATAGGTAAACAGCGGCGTCCCAACTGTCACCTCCTGTCCTACGGATACCAGCACTTCTCTGACCGTTTTCTCTGCATTCTGCTGCACCGACCAGGTATCCTGAGATTCCACTACACCTGCGAAACGGTTAATCATTCCGTTTCCGCTGCCCAGCCCTGTCAACGTCGCTACCGAATTCACATAGACCACATTTCCATCCCCGTCTGCTCCTGTCTGCCCGAGCGTCCGCCAGCACACGGCTGCGATCACCGCTGCTGCTGCCACAGCGCACAGAATTCCCACTCTTTTTTTCTTCATACATATCCTCCCATCCTGCTGTTTTTGTTATAGGTTTCGTCATCTTTGCCTGTCGGCTTTTTTATTCACTCTCATTCATCAACGCTTCCAGCCTGTCCATATCGGTAATTGTACAATAGCCCTGCCCGAAGCTTCCGTCCTTATAATTTATCTGAAGAAATGCCGGCGCCCCAGTATTTTCATTCCAGGAATATCTGCACCGCTTCACACAGGAGAGAACCTGCCGGATTTCCTCTTCTGTATAATATGTGTGTGACAGATACGTTTCTGATGCAGCGCTGTAGTCATTTTCTTCAGAATAATATTCCTCTCCGGCAGCCGTCTCCTCAGGCACCGGAACATCCAGCATTATACTGCCCACCTCTGCCGCTTCTGTCGGATCTTCCGTCATCCCGTGCCCCCGCAGAAAAGCCAGCGTCTTCTCATGCTGCGGGTACAGATAGCAGCAGACCTCCGAAGCCAGGCTCTCCGGCGGCATTCCGAGCTGTCCGCTCTCATATGCCCCCTCTTTACTGAAAACGAGCGTGCTCACCGGCTGTTCCTCAAGCATTTCCCCGTAAGTGAGATTTCTGGTTTCCTCCCGGTAAAGTTCTGTCAGCTCCTGCAATTCCTCCGTTGAGAGGGCAAGCGTCTGGTATTCCGTCCGGAAATTCTTCCAGTCCACCGCATCAGCATATTCTGCGTCCTTCACAGCCTCCCACTCTGAGGGATAGTATTTTCCCCGGAATTCTGCCCCCTGGGACAGTGTATCCAGCACCCGGTCCAGCGTTTTAGTGCTGACCTGATAGGAACGGTAGGCCCGTCCGCCGTTTTTCAGAAAATAGCACACCGTCACACTGTCGCCGGTCCGGCCTTCTCCGTCATCGCTCAGATTCTGAATTCCTTCCACTGCCAGCTCATAAACCGGCATAAAGTCCTTCAGGGATCCGGACTCCAGGAAATGGGCTTCTTCAACGTCTATCATTGTATAATACTCTGCCAGAGGTTCTGTAAGCCGGTAGCTGTACAGAGACATGGCCTCCACTTCACCGGTATCGGGCCGCCAGCGGTCGTATCCCAACGGATCCAGAGAGAACAGAAGGATCACCGTCGCCGTTCCGGCAAGCGCCACACCGGCCGAGCGCCTGTGGCTCCAGATATTACGAATATCAAAACTGTAGATAAATTCCACGGCGCCGTTCAGCAGAAGTGCTCCCAACAGCACCGCCGCCACAAACCAGACGCGGCTGCTGTAGCCCATAGAATATTCCGCCAGAAAGCCCACGCCCAGCGCTCCGGGAATGGTAACAGCCACTTTGACCACACTTTCCATCCGATGATAACTGACCGCGTTCTCCGCGGCTTCCGACGGCCGTTTCCTGTATGCCAGCAGGCACAGCAGGAAGCCGCCTGCCAGAAAGAGCGCCAGCACAATCCACATAAGCGGCGGCGTTTCCCGGCCTGACCGCATTCCCTGGCCTATCCGGATCATCAGCGTAACCGGTGAAAGATACGTTCCCACGCTGTCGCTCCCCGGCAGCACATAATAGGTATCGAAAAAGCGCTGCATCATGAACTGTATCACCTGAAAGCAGAGCGGACCATAGCCGCCCAGAAAAATCATGCCCAGTATCCCTGTCAGCACTCTGCCTGTCAGCAGCATAGCCAGAACACACAATGTATAGATCCCGCCGAACGCCAGACAGAAAAAGCCCATACTCTGAAGGACTGCAGCCATCAGAGTTCCCGTCATCACTCCGCCCGCAGCTCCCACTCCGAACAGAGCGATTAATGTGCAGACCACATAGGGAACCAGCGCTGCCAGCATGCCGCCCAGATAATGCACCGCCAGCAGGCTCTCCCTCTTCACCGCAAGGCTGTGGTAAAAATCCACCTTCTCCCGGGAATGAAGATAGGCGAAGCCTGTGGCCGCACAGAGCACTGCCGCTGCCAGAATCAGCGCCATGGTAACGCTGCTTCCGCTTCCCAGCACGTTCAGGGTGGCGGCCTCTCTGTTCTGGTTTATAATCTCTGAGAACATCGCCGTGTCAACTCCGCCGGCCTGCACCCGGACAGCCCGTTCGAGCTGCATCTGATAATTAACCGGCAGCAGCACCGCGCAGGCGAAAAACAGCAGTATTATCAGCCAGCTCCTGCTCTTCAGGTCCTCTTTCAGCAGTTTAAAACAGGAGATTTTTGACGTCATATCCGGCCACCTCCGTTTCGCTGATAAATATTTCCTCCAGTGACAGCGGCAGTACCTCCGCGAACACCGGCTGCTTGCTGTTCACCCGCTCCATAATCTCATTCCGGGTGCCCCTGGCCACCAGCAGAATCATGGAGCCTCTTCTTTCATACTGCATGACGGACAGCTCCCGCAGCAGTTCTTCCACCTTCACGGGATCTGTGATCACGCACTGCACCTTCTGGATATGGAACTTCATCTCCTCCAGGTTTTCCGAAAAGAGAATTCCGCCCTGATGCAGAAGCCCTACATGGTCGCAGATGTCCTCCAGCTCCCGGAGATTGTGAGAGGCGATCACCGGCGTGAATTCCCGGTTCATCAGCTCTACGGCGAAGATGCTCTTCACGGCCTGCCGCATGACAGGATCCAGCCCGTCGAAGGTTTCGTCACAGAGCAGATATTTTGTGCCCGCGCAGATGCCCAGAAGCACGGCCACCTGCCGCTTCATGCCCTTGGAGAAGGTGCGCAGCTTTCTCTCCGTATCCAGATTCATCCGCCCGGCCAGATCCTGAAATCTTTTTTTATCAAAATCCGGATAGAAATTCCGGTAATAATCGGCCATCTGCGCCGGTGTGGAATTTGGCAGGAACCACGCGGTATCCGGCAGAAAACAGATCCGCCCTTTGGCTTCCGGATTCTCATACACCGGCATTTCATCCACCAGAATTTCTCCCCTGTCCGGCTTCAGAACGCCCGCGATCATCCGCAGCAGCGTGCTTTTGCCTGCGCCGTTGGTCCCCACCACGCCGAACACCTCTCCCTCCCGGATGTCCGCGTTCAGATCCCGGACGGCTTCTATGGGGCCGAAACGTTTCTCCAGTCCTTTCAGTTGAATCATATGTCTACCTCCCCGTACACCCGTCTCAGACACTTCAGGCAGTCTTCTGCCGTAATACCGAATTCCCGGCCTTCCGTAAGGCATTCCTCCAGCTTCTGAAAACAGGCTTCTTTTTTTCTCTGCCTGAGAACCAGATTTCCGTTGACAAAGTTTCCCTTCCCTTTGACCGGATAAATATAGCCCTCCTGCTCCAATATGGCATACGCCTTCTGTATGGTATTCGGATTAATGGAAAGTTCGGCAGCCATCTGTCTCACGGAGGGCATCTGTGAATCCGCTTCCAGCGCGCCCTTCAGAATCAGCTTTTCGAACCGCTCCACTATCTGTTCGTAGATTGGCCGTCGATCCTGATAATCAATGACAATCACGGCAAAACCTCCTTTCCGTTTACTCTCGTATTAACTGTACTATCTCACATAATACACCTGCTGTCAAGCAAAGGAAATGCAAATTAAGAAAGCCTTAAATTTTGCCTCCGGCCGCCTTTTTTCTCCGTCCAGGCATAAAAGAAAGCAGGCCGCCCGGCCTCCCAAACGGGACCGGCAGTCTGCTTTCCGGACTATTCGTATTTTATTGTTCTGAAACGTTTCTGCTGTCAGTCTTCCTCTTTCGCCACGGATATCGCCAGCTCCTCCAGCTGTCTGGCATCCACCGGAGCCGGGGCCTCTGTCATCAGGCAGGAAGCGTCTTTCACCTTCGGGAAGGCGATCACGTCGCGGATGGAATCCTCTCCGGCCATGAGCATCACCAGACGGTCCAGCCCATAGGCCAGGCCCGCGTGGGGCGGAACGCCGTACTTGAAGGCGGTCAGCAGGAAGCTGAACTGCTCCCATGCCTGCTCCCTGGTGAAGCCCAGCACCTCAAACATCTTTTCCTGAATATCATTCTGATGGATTCGGACGGAGCCGCCGCCGATCTCATTTCCGTTCAGCACGATGTCATATGCCTTGGCCCGCACACTGCCGGGATCGCTGTCAATCTTATCCAAGTCCTCCTCCATGGGCATGGTAAAGGGATGGTGCATGGCCATAAATCGGTTTTCCTCATCGGACCACTCCAGCAGCGGGAATTCTGTAATCCATACAAAACGGAATTCATTCTTATCCAGCAGGCCCATCTCTTCTGCCAGCTGAAGCCGCAGGGCGCCCAGCACATTCCAGACGATCTTATTCCGGTCCGCCGCAAAAAGCAGCAGGTCTCCCGGCTGTCCGTCCATGGCCGCGATCAGAGCCGTCATCTCTTCTTCCTTCATGAATTTGGCGAAGGAGGATTTCACCGTGCCGTCCTCCTGGATAGCGATATAGGCCAGGCCTTTGGCGCCGCAGCCCCTGGCGAATTCCACCAGCTTGTCGATCTTCTTTCTGGGCATGGCCCCCTGGCCTTTGGCGTTGATGCCGCGGACAGAGCCGCCTTTCTGCTCCAGCGCGCCGCGGAATACGGCGAATTCGCAGTCTTTTACGACTTCCGACACATCGTGCAGTTCCATGCCGAAGCGGAGATCCGGCTTATCCGAGCCGAACCGGTCCATGGCCTCCTGCCAGGGCATTCTCTGGATGGGCAGGGGAATTTCCACGCCCAAAATCTCCTTAAACAGATACGCCAGAAGCCGCTCATTGACGTCGATCACATCGTCCACATCCACGAAAGCCAGCTCCATATCAATCTGCGTAAACTCCGGCTGTCTGTCGGCCCGCAGATCCTCGTCCCGGAAGCACCGGGCGATCTGGATATACCGGTCGTAGCCCGAGCACATCAGAAGCTGCTTGAACAGCTGGGGCGACTGGGGCAGGGCGTAGAAGCTGCCCGGATGCACGCGGCTGGGCACCAGATAATCCCTGGCTCCTTCCGGTGTGCTTTTGCCCAGCATGGGCGTCTCAATCTCCAGAAAGCCTTCCTTCTCCATAAACTGCCTGGTCAGCATGGCTACCCGGGAACGCAGAATCAGATTTCGCTGAATATCAGGACGTCTCAGATCCAGATAGCGGTATTTCAGGCGGATTTCCTCTTTCGTCCTGCTGTTCTCCTCAATGGGGAACGGCGGTGTCTCCGATTCGGAAAGAATCCGCAGATAATCCACCCGCACCTCCATGGTTCCCGTTTTCAGATTCTCATTGACCGCTCCGGAACGGCGCTCCACCGTACCGGTCACGGCGATCACGAATTCGCTCCGCAGCTTTCCCGCTTTTTCAAAGCCTTCTTCATCTATACTGCCGTTTTCAAATATCAGCTGCATGATCCCGGAACGATCCCGCAGATCTACGAAAATAATTCCGCCCTTGTTTCTGCTCTTCTGAACCCAGCCCATCAGAGTAACTCTGCTTCCGATCTCCTGTTCCGTCACCTCTCCGCATCTGTGGGAGCGATGCATGCCTTTCATCGACTCTGCCATTTTCTTTCCTCCATTTATTCCTTCAGATCTCTCTGTCAGATTCTGTCCGCGAAAATCTCTTCAATTTCCGTATAGCCTTCCGCTTCCAGCTGTTCCTTCTGGAACTTCTTGTTCTTCTTCATCACGGACAGGCTCACGGTGGAGCCGTTTTGCCGCTCTTCCATGGCTTTTCGCACCACCTGTTCCACAGCTTCCGCCGGGAGATTCTTCTCCAGCAGATAAGCTTTTTTCACCGCGCGGTCCGGAATCTGATAATTTCTCTCCAGCAGCAGCATGACGATCCGCTCAAAGCCGATAGAAAAGCCGCAGGCCGGAACGCTCTGTCCGGTGAACTTCCCGATCATCTCGTCGTAACGGCCGCCGCCGCCCACGCTTCCGCCGTACTCGTCCATGGAAATTTCAAAGATGGGGCCGGTATAATAGGACATGCCGCGAACCAGGGTGGGGTCAAAGGCCATCCGGAAATCCGCGCTCTTTACTGCTTCCACACTGCGGATGATCTGAATCAGCCCGTCCGCATACGCCGGTTCCAGAAATCCCTCCAGCTTCTCCCGCAGCAGCTTCACGCCTTCGGCATCCGGCGTAACCGTTCGGAACAGCTCCATGTATTTTTCCACAGACTCTGCGGCAAAGCCTTCCTGTCTCAGCTCTTCCGCCACTCCTTCAAGGCCGATCTTATCCATCTTGTCCAGCGTGATGAACACCGCGTCGTAATCCTTTTCCTCAAAGCCGCTGTAAGCCGCCATGGCCTTCAGAATCCTCCGGTCATTGATCCGGATGGTAAAGTTCTTAAAGTCCAGTTTTCCCAGCAGCGTTGTGGTTGCCAGGATCAGCTCGATCTCCGCCAGATTGGACGGCTCTCCCAAAATGTCGATGTCACACTGCATGAACTGGCGGAAACGCCCTCTCTGGGGCCTGTCGGCCCTCCACACATTTCCCATCTGCAGCGCCTTGAAGGGGGACGGCAGCTGGCCGGAATTGTTGGCGTAGTACCGGCACAGGGGCACAGTCAGATCGTACCGAAGGCCGCTGTCCACCAGATCAGCCTCTTCCCTGGCCTCTTCCAGCTTCAGCTTTTCTCCCCTCTTCAGGATCTTGAAGATCAGCTTCTCGTTCTCTCCGCCCTGCTTGCTGTTCAGGTTCTCAATGTGCTCCACGCAGGGAGTCTCAAGGGACGAAAAGCCAAAGGTCTTATAGGTTTCCTTGATAAGCCCGATCACATAGTCCCGGATCGCCATCTCTCCGGGCAGAATATCCTTCATGCCGGTAACCGGCTTCTTTTTCAGCGTCATAATTCCCGCAGTTCTCCTCTCACATCCAATGTAATCTCCGGCAGCTTTACCTTCCGGTCAGGATTGTTATGTATCACCCTCTGGAATGCCAGAAAAAATCTCATATCATAATTTTTGATCTCATCGATCATCAGCTCCACCGCCGCTTCCGGCGAAAAGGCGCTCCTGTACGGGCGGTCGGATATCAGCGCACAGAACACATCACAGATTCTTAAAATCCGGGCCCCTCTGGGAATATTCCGGCCTTCCAGATTATATGGATAACCGCTCCCGTCAAAATTCTCATGATGATACAGTACGCTCTGGCAGATATCGTCCGCGTACCCCTGGCTTTTCAATATCTTATAGCCTGTCTGCGGATGCATCCGGACATATTTCAGTTCCTCCACCACCAGAGGGTGGTTTTCCAGCTCCGGCGCGTTCATCAGAGTTACCTTTCCGATATCATGTAGCATTCCCGCCACCGCCAGATTGTGGCACTCTTCTTCCTCGAAGCCGATGCCCTTCGCCACTTCATACGCCAGATTGCTCACCTGCATACCGTGAGTCAGCTGCTCGGAAAGACTGTAGCGCAGCAGATGCTTCTGGTTTTCATATTTCATACAACTCCATCCCTCTCTGTTTCCGCTCCAGCATTTCATCGATGCGCTCCACATAATTCGTCAGATCCTTGACGTTTTCCACGCGCTCGATCCGCGAGCCACCGCAGAATACGAATTTTGTGGATGCCCCGGAGCCTGCAGCCATGATGGTCTGTTTTTCTTCCATAATCAGTATATTGTAAATGCCTTCTTTGTCAACCCTGGCATAGCCTACATTTTCAAAATTTCCGGCGATATTTTTCTGCCGGTACAGATAATAGGGGCTCATGCCCATCTCCGCGGCGCACTGTCCGGTCATCCGCATGATCTCCGCGGAATTCTCAAAGGAGATCGATTCGTACTGCTCTTTGAACAGATGCAGCCTCGTAGCTCGCTTCAGCGCCAGGGAATGCACTGTCAGGCTGTCGGGAGAAAGCTCCTTCACCGCTTCCAGAGTGCGCGCCACCTCTTCCCTGCCTTCGCCCGGAAGGCCCACGATCAGATCCATGTTGATGTTGTCAAAACCCAGCGACCGGGCCAGGTGAAACTTTTTCACGATCTCCTTCACCGTATGCTTCCGCCCGATGAGATCCAGGGCAGCCTGGTTCATGGTCTGGGGATTGATGGAAATGCGGCTCACCGGATGGCGGCGCAGCACAGCCAGCTTCTCCTCCGTGATGGTGTCCGGCCTCCCGGCCTCCACGGTAAATTCCCGCAGCTCATCAAAGGAAAATTGTTCTTCCAGAAAGGACAGCAGCCGCTCCAGCTGCTCCGCCGTCAGCGTGGTGGGCGTGCCGCCGCCGATATAGACCGTATGCAGCGGCCGCTCCCTCATCCGCTCCGCGATAAAGGCAAGCTCCCGGAAAAGTGCCTCCAGATAGGGCTCCACCATGTGCTCCCACTGCTTCAGCGGATGAGAGCCGAAGGAGCAGTACAGGCAGATGGTGGGACAGAAGGGAATACCCACATAGAGGCTGTACCCCTTTTCATAATCAAATTGCTGCAGAATCGCCCTCTCCCGGTTGGCAGTGGCGATGGCCAGGGCCGTTTTCTCCGGACTGGTAAAATACGTCTCTTTCATATACCGGGCAATATCCACATTTTTCCATCCCTCCTCCAGCAGATGCATGGGGATTTTCGTAGGGCGGATACCGGTCAGATCGCCCCAGGGCAGCTCATGTCCCGTCTTTTCCGCCAGAAACCGATAGATCATCCGCTTCAGGCGATTCTTGGTCTCCGTCCGGTCCGTCTCATCCTCCAGACGGCAGACGGCAAAGGAGCTCTCCGCCCCTTCTGTCATCCCAAATGTAATCTGTCCCTCTCCGTAGGTCACCGAACATTCACAGTCGAAGTTCCCTTCCGGCTCTTCCTCATCCACATACCAGGTTCTGATGCGGCACCCGGGATAGAAGGCGCCGATCAGCGTATAGACATCGTATTCGAACTCTTTCCGGTTGAAAGAAAGGCTTATCTCACGCAAGGGGATTGTACCTCTTTTCCATAGCAATGGTAGTCGCCATCTCATGGCCCGGATAGACAGCCGTATCCTCCGGAAGCTCTGTCAGAAGCCTTCTGACGCTCTTCTGCATATCCCGCATGCTGGACGTGGGAAAATCTGTCCGGCCATAGGACTGGCAGAACAGCGTATCACCGCTTATAAGCACCTTCTGTTCGGGAAAATAATAGCAGACACTGCCCTGGGTATGACCCGGCGTGTGCAGCACATGCACTTCAAAGCCCGCCAGCAGGAAGGTATCGCCCTCCTTTACCAGGCGATCCGCCTTCATGGTATAGGCCCTGCTCCAGAGTCCTGACAGATTCAGCATGGAGTCCTCCAGCACGGCCTCATCCAGCTCATGGACATAGACCGGAATCTGATATTTCCGCCGCACCGCGTCCGCCGCCAGCATGTGGTCATAGTGGCCGTGGGTCAGCAGCACCGCCACAGGCTTTCCGCCCAGAGCGTTTACCTTCTGTTCAATGGCTTCTGCCTCATCGGCCGGATCCACCAGTATCATTTCTCCGGTATCGGTATTCTTCAGGAAATAGCAGTTGGTTGCCACCATTCCCAGCACCAGATTCTGTATCTTCATCTCTGCCATATCTCTATCCTCTCGAACGTTCAATATCAATAACGCTTTCCACCTGGCGGACCTTCTCCACCAGCGCGTTCAGCTCTTCCTTACTGTTCACATCAAAGGTCATGTCTATGGTTGCGGTGCCCTGCTTGCTGGTCCGCACGTTCATTGCGCTCAGGTCGATCTTCCGCTCGGTAAAGATGCGGGAAATATCCACCAGCAGGCCGGTACGGTTATTGGCATAGACATTGATCTCCACCGTATAGCGCTGTCCGCCGTCCGGCTCCGGCTGCCACTCCGCCTCTATGAGCCTGGCCCGCTCCGATTCCGGCAGGTTCATGATATTCACGCAGTCCGTCCGGTGAATAGTAATGCCGCGTCCTCTGGTGACAAAGCCCACGATCTCATCCCCCGGAATGGGGCTGCAGCATTTCGAGAATCGGACCGCCATATCGTGGACACCCTGCACGGTGATGCCTCCCCTGCCGGCGCTGACCGGAAGCTCTCCCCGGCTCTCCGCCGCTGCCTCCAGCACTTCCCGGTCCGTAAGCTCCTTCTTGTGCTCTTTCTCCCAGACCTCCATCAGCTTGTTCAGCACCTGGCCTTCCTTCAGTCCGCCATGACCGATAGCTGCCAGCACCGAATCCCAGTCCCGGAAACCGTACTTTCGGAGGACAGCTTCCATATAGGGAGGCTTCAGATACGTCCCCAGCGTTTTACCCTTCAGCTTCGCATAGCTGGTCAGCATATCCTTGCCTTTAATGATATTATCCTCTTTCAGCTCCTGGCGGAACCACTGATTAATCCGGTTCTTCGCCTGGGTGCTCTTGACCACCTTCAGCCAGTCGCGGCTGGGGCCTCTGGAATTCTGCGAGGTAATAATTTCCACCCGGTCCCCGTTGTGGAGCTCCGTCTCGATGGGCACGAGCTTTCCGTTGACCCTGGCTCCCACCATCTTGTTTCCCACCGCGGAATGGATGGTATATGCGAAATCTATGGTACAGGATCCGGCCGGAAGAGTTTTCACATCTCCTGCCGGTGAGAAACAGTATACATTGTCTGTAAACAGATCCAGGTCGCTTTTGAGAAGACTCATAAACTCCCGGTTATCGGACATATCCTGCTGCCATTCCAGAATCTGCCGGAGCCAGTTCAGCTTTTCCTCCTCCTGCTCCGGGCCGGACTTCTTGCCGTCAGACGCTTCCTTGTACTTCCAGTGGGCCGCAATGCCGTACTCCGCCGTCCGGTGCATCTCAAAGGTCCGTATCTGGATCTCAAAGGGCTGGCCGTTGGGACCGATCAGCGTGGTATGCAGCGACTGGTACATATTCTGCTTCGGCATGGCAATATAATCTTTAAAGCGTCCCGGAATGGGAGTATACATCTCATGGATAACCCCCAGCGCCGCATAGCAGTCCTTGACCGTCTCCACAATAATACGTACGGCAAACAGATCGTAAATCTGATCCAGCGTTTTATCCTGGTTTACCATTTTTTTATAAATGCTGAAGAAATGCTTGACCCGGCCGCTGACCTGAGCTTCGATACCCGCTTCATCAATATGCTTTTTCACATCGGCTACAATGCGATTGACAAATTGCTGCCTGGCATCCTTTTTCTGATTAATCTGATGGACCAGATCGTAATATACATCCGGCTTCAGATATTTTAACGACAGGTCATCCAGCTCCACCTTGACCTTGGAGATACCCAGCCTCTGGGCGATGGGCGCGTAGATGTCCATGGTTTCCCTGGCCTTTTCCTTCTGCTTTTCCGGCTTCATATACTTCAGAGTCCGCATATTATGGAGCCGGTCCGCCAGCTTCACCAGGATGACCCTGATATCCTTCGCCATGGCCAGGAACATTTTCCGGAGGTTTTCCGCCTGTTCCTCTACCTTATCAGCCGAATAATTCAGCTGTCCCAGCTTGGTGACGCCGTCCACAATCAGGGCCACCTCCGCCCCGAACTCCTGTGTCAGCTCCTCCTCGGTCATGATGGTATCCTCCACCACATCGTGAAGGAGCCCGGCTGCGATGCTCTCCTTATCCAGCTCCAGATCTGCCAATATGATCGCCACGCACAGCGGATGAATGATATACGGCTCCCCCGACTTGCGCACCTGGCCTTCATGAGCCTCCGAGGCCACGCGGTATGCCTTCTCGATCAGCGAAATATCATCAGACGGATGATATTTCTTCACGCTGGCGATCAGCTCCCGGTACAGCTGCTCCGGACTGGTAAAATCATCCATGGATTTCACACTGGCGTCAACCGCGGCAATTTCCTTTTCCAGCTCTTCTTCTTTTACTTTTGCGTCCCTTGCATCTGCTCCCATACAACCATCCCTATCGTTTATTTTGCATAACCGTTCCATGCGGCGCACAGGAAGATATGCCGTCCTGAACAGTCATTATTTGCCTTCATACCGGATCACGGAAGCTACGTCATACTTTGCCAGCCTCTCTCTCCCGTGCAGTCCGGCCAGTTCCATTACAAAGATGATCTTGACCACCTCTCCGCCCAGGCTTTCCACCATCCTGGCACAGGCTTCGATCGTTCCGCCCGTAGCTATCAGATCGTCCACCAGCACCACCTTCTGTCCCGGTTTGATGGCGTCTTTGTGCATCTCAATGGTGGCGCTGCCGTATTCCAGATCATAGCTGGCTTCCACAGTCTCGCAGGGCAGCTTGCCTTTCTTCCTGACAGGAACAAAGGGTTTATGTAAATTGTATGCGACAGGAACCCCAAAGATAAATCCGCGGGACTCTGTTCCGACAATCACGTCGAAATCTACACCTTCCAGAAGCTCCTGCAGGGAATCCACAGCCAGCCTCAGTCCGTCGGCATCCTGCAGAATGCTGGTAACGTCCCGGAAAATCACTCCCGGCTCCGGAAAATCCGGAATGCTTCTCACATACTCTTCTAACTTTTTCATGGCCAATCTCCTTTTTTCGACATCGTAATTTTAAGTATAGCATTATTTTCCCGCGGAAGCAACGATTTTGCACCGTTACAGTTTATCGGAATGCCCGGTTTTTCTGCCTTACTGGTAATTTGTCACCGTGATCTGCAGCGTTTCCTTCCCCCGGTAGCTGTTTACCGTCGGATAATAGGCCAGGGACATCCGCGGATGGACCTTTGCGTAAGCCGTGAAAGCCTCTCCGTCCCCGAAATAGACGCCATCCATAATACATCCGCTTTCATCGGCGATCTGCATTTTTACCACATTTCTATTCTTGCCAAAAATCCTGGGATTCAGTACCTGCAGCCCTTTTTCCGCGAAAAGGGGCCGGCTGTTGCCCTTGCCGAAGGGCCGCAGCAGTTCCATCTGATCCAGAAGTTCACGGCTCACATACCGGATAGGCATGGGCACGTCGATGGTAATCTTCGGCATCAGATCCTTTTCCGTCAGAGTACAAAGTTCATTGAGTTTTTTGCGGAACAGGGGCAGATTTTTCTCCTCCAGAGAAATCCCTGCTGCCATCGGATGTCCCCCGAAACGGGTCAGGAGCTCCCGGCACCGGCACAGCTCTTCATACATGGAATACTGTTCGATGGAACGTCCCGAGCCCTTCACCCCCTCTTCAGTTCTGGTCAGGACAAAAGACGGACGGTGATAGTGCTCCTTCAGCCGGCCGGCGATGATCCCCGCCAGGCTTTCATGACAGTCCGGCAGATAGACCACCAGCACCCGGTCCTCCTTCAGAGACGTTGTTTCCACCATTTCCATCGCCTCTTCCGCTCCTCTGACCGTCATTTCCTTGCGGCTCTCATTCAGCGCTTTCAGATCCCCGGCCAGCCGGGCTGCCTCTGCCCGGTCCTCCTCCATCAGAAGGGCAAGAGCTCTGCGCGCCGTATCCAGGCGGCCGCTGGCGTTCAGGCAGGGGCCGATCACAAAGCCGATGTGATAGACATCCACCTGGTCCGGCTCCAGAGCATTCTGCCGGATCAGCTCCTGCAGACCCGGATTTTCCGTTTTCCGCAGGCGCTTCAGCCCCTCTTTCACCAGAATCCTGTTTTCTCCCTGCAGGTCCATTACATCGCCCACGGTGGCGATGGCCGCCAGCTCCAGAAATTCTTCCTGCTCCCTGTCCGGTATGCCGGCCAGACCATAGAGGTAACGGATCAGCTGGAAGGCCACCCCCGCGCCGCAGAGTCCTTTGAAGGGATAGGGGCAGTCCGGCTGCTTCGGATTGATCACCGCGTCCGCCGGGGGCAGAAGGTATGCCCTCTCTACGTCTTCCCGCTCCTCAAAGGGGATTTCATGATGATCCGTAACGATGGCCGTCAGACCCAGCTCCTTCGCCAGAGCGATCTGCTCCGCCGCCGCGATGCCGTTGTCACAGGTCAGGATCGTATCACGCCCATCCTCCGCCGCCTGCCTCACCAGATTTTCATTAAGCCCGTATCCGTCCCGTATGCGCTCGGGAATCCGCACATCCGCATCGGCTCCCAGCCGTCGGAGGCCCTTCAGCAGAATACAGGATGAGGTCACGCCGTCGATGTCGTAATCCCCGATAATACGGATGGGGCGGCCCTCCCGGATTTTCCGCATCAGAATCTCACCCGCTTCTTTCATACCCTTCATTGTCTCCGGACAATGCAGCTCCTCCAGGCCGCCGTAAAGATAGCGGCGGATTTCCTCGTCTCCCACAACATCCCGGTTCCGGATCAGCCGGGCAATAACCGGATCAATGGAAAACCTTCTGCCTATCTCATTAAAATCGGCCCGTTTGGCCGCAACAACCCATCGTTCCATAGTTTTCTCCATTTCTGATCATTCCTCGCTCCTGCACGGTATCACGGCATCCGTCGGCCACATCCTGCCCCCTTATGCCGCATCTGGTGAAACAGGGAGGCCCGTGGCCTCCCTGTCGCTTTTCTGTATGAGGCCGCGGTCTGTCCGCACCGGCCTCATCTGCGTTTTCTTCTGTGTTTCTTTCTCACTGTGCTTCCCGCAGCCTTCTTTTTCTCCGGCTTCTCTTCTGTCCCGGAAACGGCTTCCGGTTCTTCCGTTTTCTCTTTCTCCGGAATTGTCCTGGCAGCTTCTCGATCCGTCACACGATTTTTCCCCAGACGTGTCTTCATCACATACCAGAGCGGGCCTGTCAGACATACTGAGGAATACGCACCTGCGATCAGCCCGATGATAATCGGCAGCGCAAACTCCCGGACTGAGGGTACGCCCAGCAGATACAGGACGAAGATCGTCATAAAGGTCGTCAGGGACGAATATATGCTTCGGGTCAGAGTCTGGGTGATGGAAGCGTTGACAATATGCCTCAGGCTGTCTTCCTTCATAATCACCAGATTTTCCCTGATCCGGTCGAAGATGACGATGGTCGCATTGATGGAATAGCCCAGGATCGTCAGCATTACAGCGATAAACGTGCTGCCCACGGAAAACCGCGACCACACGTAGAAGGCCAGCACGATCACCACATCGTGGATCAGGGCAAGCACGCCGCTGGACGCGAACCGGATATCCCGGAACCGGAACCAGATATACAGCAGCATGAAAATCACCGAGAGCACCACGGCCAGAATGGCGTTGGAGCGCATTTCTCCGCTGATGGTGGAGGAAATATTTTCAGATTCTACATTCTCCGTATCCATATCCGGGAAATTTTCCTGAAGAACTGTATTCAATTCTTCTCTCTCATCCCGGTTCAGCTCCCTCGTCTTGATGATGATCTGGTCAGAGCCGGTGATCTGCTGGAACTGCACGTTGGCATCCCCGGTGATCTCTGACACCAGAGGCTGTACCTGGCTGTCCAGTTCCTCCAGCGACAGGTCTTTCCCCAGATCCACCGTCGTAGAGGTTCCGCCTACGAAATCCAGGCTGTAATTCAGCGGCTCTCCCGTGCCGGCCTGGTAATACGCCATACCCGCCGGAGCGGACAGCACAAGGACGGCGGAAAGGATAAACACGAGCTTTCTTTTTCCCACAAAATCGAAGGGACGGCGCGCTCTGATCCTGCCGTATAATTTCTCATTCCGGATGCCGATCCCGTAAAAAGCGTAGCTCAGTATCCGTGAAACTACCAGTGCTGAAAACATGGACAGCACAATTCCCATGGCCAGCGTAATGGCAAAGCCGCGGATGGTGCCGGTGCCCAGCGCATACAGCACGGCCGCCGCGATCAGGGTCGTGATATTTCCGTCGAAGATGGCTGAAAACGCTTTTTTAAATCCCGCCTGTATGGAGCTGTAGATACCCTTGCCCGCCGTCAGTTCTTCCCGCATGCGGGCGTAGATGATCACGTTGGCGTCCACCGCCATTCCAATGGTCAGGATCACGCCGGCGATGCCCGGAAGGGTCAGGGTCACGTCAAAGGCGTTCAGGGCGATCAGATCCAGGAACGTGAACACCACCAGCGCCCAGCCCGCCGCCAGGCCCGAGATCCGGTAAGCAAAGATCATAAACACAATCACGATCAGCACGCCGATAGCCCCTGCCAGCACGCTGCTGCTGAGGGCATTCTGCCCCAGCTGGGCTCCCACCACATTGGAGTACACCTCATTCAGCTCCAGGGACAGGGCGCCGATCCGGATGGAGGAAGCCAGATTCCTGGCCTCCTCCATGGAAGTCATGCCCGTTATCTCGGCCGTGCCTCCGGTAATGGTATTTTCCACAGTCGGGGAGCTGATGACTTCGCCGTCATAGACGATGGAAATGGTTTTCCTCACGTTTGCAGCGGTGGCCTGGGCAAATTTCCGGGTACCCGCATCGGTCATCGTCAGCTCCACCACATACTGCCGTTGGCCCGTCTGCTGATCAATGCTGGACAGCCCCTGGGCATCGGCAATGTCCGT
>DVJR01000008.1 GCA_018716575.1 Candidatus Scatomonas merdavium
CTGCTGGCTTCCAAATATAAAAATCTCTGCGTGGTAGGAGACGACGATCAGTCCATCTATAAATTCCGCGGCGCGGATATCGGCAATATCCTGGGCTTTGAACGGGTATTTCCGGGCGCAAAGGTGGTGAAACTGGAGCAGAATTACCGCTCCACCCGGAATATTCTGAACGCGGCCAATGAGGTGATTGCCAACAATACCGGCAGAAAGGCCAAGCGGCTCTGGACGGAGAATGAGGAAGGTTCTCTGATTTCTTTCCGGCAGTTTCAGAACGGATTTGAAGAAGCAGAGTACATAGCGGGAGACATCAGTGAGAAAGTGCGGAAAGGCGCGGCCTACCGGGATTTTGCCATTCTCTACCGGACGAATGCCCAGTCCCGGCTGTTTGAAGAAAAATTTCTGACGGCGAATATTCCCTATAAGCTGGTGGGAGGCGTGAATTTTTACGCCCGCAGAGAAATTAAAGATCTGCTGGCTTATCTGAAAACGGTAGACAACGGTCAGGATGATCTGGCGGTTCAGCGCATTATCAACGTGCCCCGGCGGGGCATCGGGGCCACCACCATCGGCCGGGTGGAGACCCACGCAGGAGAGCAGGAGATCAGCTTTTACGATGCCCTGCTGGAAGCGGAATATATAGACGGAGTGGGCAGAAGCCTGACGAAAATCCGGGCGTTTACCACTTTGATACAAAGCCTGCGCTCGGCAGCCGGGTATCTGACGGTAAAAGAGCTGCTGGAGCGGATCATCGAGGAAACGGGATACGTGCAGGAACTGGAGGCGGAAAATACGGATGAAGCCAGATCCAGGATTGAGAATATCGACGAACTGCTTTCCAAGGCGGCGGATTACCAGGAGACAGCGGATCATCCTTCACTCAGCGGTTTTCTGCAGGAGGTGGCGCTGGTGGCGGATATTGATTCTGTGGAAGAGGGCAGTGACTACGTGCTGCTGATGACACTTCACAGCGCCAAGGGACTGGAATTCGACCACGTCTATATGGCCGGTATGGAGGACGGCCTTTTCCCCAGCTATATGACCATTACCGGCGGAGACAGCACTGAGCTGGAGGAGGAAAGACGTCTCTGCTATGTGGGAATCACCCGGGCCCGGAAGAGCCTGACCATGACGGCGGCCATGATGCGGATGGTGCGCGGGGAGACACAGTATAACAAGACCTCCCGCTTTGTCCGGGAAATTCCCCGGGAGCTGGTGGATCTGGGCAGGGACGCGGAAACGGCCCGCAGCTATGCAAAGCCATCCCGGTTCGGTGCCATGGAGAGCAGTTCCAGACCGGCTGCAGCCTTTACCTTTCAACCCCGGCAGTTCACGGTGAAGAAAGCTGAGTCCCTGGACTATGGCGTGGGAGATACGGTGCGTCATGTGAAATTCGGCGTAGGCGTGGTGCAGGATATCGTGGAAGGCGGAAAGGATTATGAGGTGACAGTAGATTTCGAGCAGGCAGGCGTGAAGCGGATGTTCGCGTCATTTGCGAAGCTGAAGAAAATTCCGGTTTGACGGGGAGACAGGAAATTCGGAAAGAGGACGACAGGAAAGCGTCCGGTTGGGAAACGGCTGGTTTCAAAGTGAAGAATATCTAAGGCTTTTCGGTATGAGGCTAAAAACAGGAACGTGCAGACCATACCTCGCTGTCGCTCAGACAATGGTCTGCACATTCTTAACGCCTCACACCGGAAAGCCAAGATATTCTAACACTTTTACTCCAAAGGCCGCTTCCCAACTGGCCGCTTCCCTTTCTGACATCTGCACCGGAAATTTTCCCTGCCTCCCCGCAAAGCTCCATGTCAGATAACGCCGGGACTATACTGCAGTCGACTAAGTGTACGGTTCTGCAGATAAAAGCTGATTAACAGCCGTATTGATTTCACTATACCTGGAGTTTTGCGGGATTCGGGTGCGGGACGGCAGAAACAGAACAGGACAGAAAACGCCGCTGTGTCCGGCTGCCTTTGCAGAGATGCCGACCATCTTGCGGTTCCGGATTTTTGCGTTGGTATCGGAAGGGGAGACTGTCTGAGCGACAGCGAGTTTCTCCCCTTCCGATACCGGTTTTAGCAAAAGTCCGGAACTGCTTAGATGGTCGTGCATCCCGAAACAGCAGCCGGATACAGCGGCGTTTTCTGATCCGTCCGATTTTCTTTTTTGCACCCTCCCCGTCAAACCGGAATCCGCGGTACAAACCCTTCGAAAATTACTCCACAATATTTTTCCTTACATTCCTCAAAATCTTCCTGTGAACGGATTGTCCAGGCAAAGACCGGGATTTGGAACAGGCTTTGGTTCAGCCTGACGCCGAGCCCGTCCATATGGCGGAAATGGCAGGCGATGAAATGGGGCCGGCTGACGCAGTTTATGAGCAGTGAAGCGGAGAGCTTCCGCAGAAAGCCTTCCAGGCCCGGGGCAGGGGCGTGGCGACAGGTAAGCTGTCCACGCAGGACGGCGGGCCGGTGTTTTCTGTACCATCGGAGCCCCAGCGGATTGAAGGATTCGATCAGATAGGGTCCGCTGTAGGCGGCCAGCTCTCTGTCTAGCAGGGGACACAGCCGTGTGCTGCGGGTGGGCAGCTTCATTTCGATCAGCAGGGGAACGCGACCCTCTACCAGCTTCAGCACTTCGGACAGCAGAGGGATGCGGTGCTCTGTGTTTAGCAGACGGAGCCGGGCAAGCTCGCTGTAGTCCATGGATTCTACCGTCCGGTTCAGGCTGCACATGCGGCTCAGCGTATCGTCATGAAAAACGGCGAGCTGCCCGTCGGCTGTGAGGTGTACATCGAGCTCAATGGCGAACCCGCGCTCTGCGGCTCTCCGGAAAGCCGGGAGAGAATTTTCCGGGATTCCCGCATTCATGTCCCACAGGCCTCTGTGGGCGAAGTTCCATGCGGAAAAAGCGAGGCATTCCTGACGGCGCCGGCTGTCAGGACGGATCAGTCCCAGATAGAGCAGAACTGCCCCTGTGGCAGAGAGGGCAGCAATCAGAGAATACAGTGCGATTATCATAATGAAGCTCTCCTTTTGATACTGCTCTCAGTTTACCGCAAAAGCCGGGACAGGTAAACCCTGGAATCCGGACGGGGTTTCCGGAGGAGTTCTCCGAAGGATCATTCAGGTGGTGATCAGGGTGGAATAACCGGCCCGCCGAAGCCTCCGTTCCATGATAATGGCATTACCCAGGATGCGGTATGCGCCTACCTGAACTTTATAATAGCCGTCATCGTAAAGAATGAACGCCGGGTATCCCTGATCCAGCAGCTCATACAGCAGATTGTCGGCGTTCTGGCGCACCCGGAATACGCCCACCTGGACGCGGTAATAGGTTTCGTTCGGATCGCCCTCTTCCGGAATTTCAGAAACGGGCGGCACTGACGGAGTGGGCGGTACGGAAGGCGCGGACGGTTCGGAAGAATCGGGCGCAGAAGAGTCGGGCATGGAAGAACCGGGCCCGGAAGAATCAGGGCCGGAAGGCGCGGATGGCCCGGAAGGGGGACCGCCGGTTCCGTCGGATGAAGATTCCGATTCCACCGTTTCCATATCCAGGGTGCCCAGTATGGCGTTGGCTATCGCCCGAGCGATCTCGTCCTTATGCTCGTCGAACAGGTCGTTGTCTGAATCGTTGTTCAGGAAGCCGGCCTCAATCAGAAGGGCCGGCATCCGCGTCCGGCGCAGAACCACCAGGCCGGGGCGGGCTTTTACGCCCAGATTCCGGAAGCCCAGCTCTTCCAGGGCGCCGTTGATGGCTTCGGCCATGGTCAGTTTCATTCCGGATTTGTCGTAGACCAGAGTTTCCACACCCTGGTACTGATTGGGTTCCGGGCTGGAATTGCGGTGAATAGAGATAAAATAATCGACACCGGCCCGGTTGGCAAGCTGTGCCTTTTCAAAAGGAGTCTGGTATATGTCGGTAGTGCGGGTATAGGAGACGTCGATGCCGCCCTCCTGTAAGATTTTACCCACGGCCAGGGCCAGCTCCAGAGCGTCGTCTTTTTCCAGACGCCCGTCGTAGACGGCGCCGGGATCGGCACCTCCGTGCCCGGCGTCCAGCATAATTGAATATGGCATAAAAAATCTCCCTTTGCAGCATTCTATAATAGAATATGCAGAGGGAGACAAATGTTTCCTGTTTGCCGGAGGAAGCGCTGCGATTTTTTGGCGCTCTTTACAGCCAGTTCGTTTCAACTTCTTTTTTCAGCTCACAGAACATATTATAGAAGCTGTCTTTTGCTTTTTCCACAATGGTGAGCGCGATATTTCGATTGTAAGAATGGATGACGTTATTCCTTTCCTGCAAAGCGCTCAGCCACAAATTCTCATCCCGGATCATGTTTGCCTGATACGCGGTCTTTAAAATGATTTTCGGGGAACCTGTGGCTCCCTCTTCGAAACCGTGATTTTCCAGAATTTCCTTCATCATTTTCCAGGCCTGCTCAAAGCAGATCTCATATAGTCCCACTAATCCTGTTAAAACTACAGTGTCGTATGGCGGCTGGTAGTCGTACATTTCTTTCATATTCGTTAATGCGGCACAGAAATTTTCATATTTTTTCATACAGTACGATTCCCTCCTTCTGAATGGACTCCCTCAGCTCCGGCGGCAATTCGCTGTCCAGATCGACAATATCATATTTCAGTAAAGTAGAAGTTTCCTCTTCTACATCCAGAGCAAACCTTTCGAATTCTCCGCCTTTTACTGCCAGATCGATATCGCTTGTCCGCCTGTGGTCTCCGCGGGCCCGGGAGCCAAATAAAATGACTTTCTGCACATGATATTTTTGCGCCAGGGCACGGATTTCCTGAATAACCTGTTCTCTGATTCCCGATTTTTCCATTGAGATTCTCACTTTTCTGTTCCTTGATATTCTGAAAATGATTATACTATTTGTGCGCGGCATTCGCAATCCCAACGCGTTTCTCTCCCTGCTATAGCCGTTGCGAAACCCCTGATTCCATTTCGAAAATCACTTTGCGGACAGGCAGGAGCATAATAATTTAGATAAACTTATAAATATGATTAAATATATTAATTTTACTAATAATAATTCCTGTGGTATTCTGAACGTAACCAGAGTATTCTGTTTCTCTTGCAGCCTTGTACGCAGCCTGTGCGGCAGGAGAAAGATATGCCGCTGTGTATGGAGCAGGATGCCAGAAAAGTGACAAAACGCGGAAAGGATGGAAAGAATGAGCACAGTCAGACGAGTATATGTAGAGAAAAAACCGGAATTTGCCGTAGCGGCCCGGGATCTGAGACATGAGATCAGACATTACCTGAATATCGGCGGGGTGACGGGAGTCCGTATTCTGATCCGCTATGATGTGGAAAATGTCAGCGACGAGGTTTTTGAAAAAGCCTGCCATGTGGTATTTGCAGAGCCGCCGGTGGATGTGCTGTACCGTGAAGAATTTCCGGTGAATCCGGGATCCAGAGTGTTTTCTGTGGAGTATCTGCCGGGCCAGTTTGACCAGCGGGCCGATTCTGCCGTGCAGTGCGTGCAGTTTCTGAATGAGGATGAAAAACCGGTTATCCGTTCTGCTACCACATATGTAATAGAAGGAAAAATTTCGGATCAGGAGCTGGAAGCAGTGAAGGCGCACTGCATCAATCCTGTGGATTCCAGAGAGACAGGGCTGGAGAAGCCGGAGACGCTGGTAATGGATTTCCCGGAGCCGGAGGATGTAAAGACCTTTGAAGGCTTCTGCAAAATGGAAGAAGGAGAGCTGAAGGCTCTCTATGAATCCCTGAATCTGGCTATGACTTTCCGGGATTTCCAGCATATCCAGAATTATTTCCGAAATGAGGAAAAGAGAGATCCGTCCGTGACGGAAATCCGGGTGCTGGATACCTACTGGTCTGATCATTGCCGCCATACCACCTTTTCCACCGAACTGAAGAATATCACCTTCGGAGAGGGTGATTACCGGGAACCCATGGAGAAAACGTATCAGGAGTATCTGGCGGACAGAGAAATCCTGTATAAAGGACGGGACGATAAATTCGTCTGTCTGATGGATCTGGCGCTTCTGGCCATGAAGAAGCTGAAGGCAGAGGGAAAACTCCAGGATCAGGAGGAGTCGGATGAGATTAATGCCTGCAGCATTGTGGTTCCCGTGGATGTAAATGGAAAGGAAGAGGAGTGGCTCATCAATTTTAAAAATGAGACCCATAACCATCCTACGGAAATTGAACCCTTCGGCGGTGCGGCAACCTGCCTGGGCGGTGCCATCCGCGATCCGCTGTCGGGAAGAACTTATGTATACCAGGCTATGCGCGTAACCGGCGCGGCGGATCCTACGGTTCCTGCCGGTCAGACTCTGGAGGGCAAGCTGCCTCAGAAAACCCTGACCCGCGGGGCGGCCAGAGGCTACAGCTCTTACGGCAATCAGGTGGGACTGGCCACCGGCTATGTGAAGGAGATCTATCATCCCAATTACGTAGCCAAGCGTATGGAGATCGGAGCCGTCATGGGCGCGGCGCCCAGACGCGCGGTGATCCGTGAAAATTCCGACCCGGGCGATATCATCATTCTGCTGGGAGGACGGACCGGCCGCGATGGCATCGGCGGAGCCACAGGCTCCTCCAAGGTGCATACTACCGCATCGCTGGAGACCTGCGGCGCCGAGGTGCAGAAGGGAAATGCCCCCACAGAGCGGAAGATTCAGAGAATGTTCCGGCGGGAGGAAGTCAGTCGGATCATCAAGAAATGTAATGATTTCGGAGCCGGCGGCGTATCTGTGGCTATCGGAGAGCTGGCGCCGGGCCTGACCATCGACCTGGATAAGGTTCCGAAAAAATATGCGGGACTGGACGGTACGGAAATCGCCATTTCCGAGTCCCAGGAGCGTATGGCCGTGGTGGTGGATCCAAAGGACGCCGATCTGTTTCTGAAGTATGCTAATGAAGAGAATCTGGAGGCCGTAAAGGTGGCTGTTGTGACCGAGGAGCCCCGGCTGGTGCTGAACTGGAGAGGAAAACGCATCGTTGACCTGTCACGTGCGTTCCTGGATACCAATGGAGCCCATCAGGAGACGGATGTCTGGGTGGACATTCCCTCCCGCGAGGGCAATGCCCTGGCAAGAAGCGGCGATATAGCGGACGTAAAGGCAAAATGGCTGGAAACCCTGGCGGATCTGAACGCCTGCTCCCAGAAGGGTCTGGTAGAGATGTTCGATTCTTCCATCGGAGCCGGAAGCGTACTTATGCCCTATGGAGGAAAATACCAGCTTACGGAGACTCAGGCAATGGTGGCCAAGGTTCCGGTACAGAACGGCGAGACCACTACGGTAACGATGATGGGCTATGGCTTTGATCCCTATATTTCCAGCTGGAGTCCCTATCACGGCGCAATTTATGCGGTGACGGAATCCATGGCGCGTATCCTGGCTGTCGGCGGCGACTGCTCAAAGATCCGTTTTACCTTCCAGGAATATTTTCGGAGAATGACAGAGGATCCGAAGCGCTGGAGCCAGCCCTTTGCGGCGCTGCTGGGCGCCTTCGAAGCCCAGATGCGTTACGGCTTGCCGTCTATCGGCGGCAAGGACAGTATGTCCGGCACCTTCAACGATATCGACGTTCCGCCGACGCTGGTTTCCTTTGCTGTGGATACCGGAAAGCTTGCTGATGTGGTGACGCCGGAGCTGAAGCGCGCAGGAGACAGGCTGGTGTGGATTCACATACCGACAGATAGCTATGAGCTGCCGGTCTATGACGAGGTACTGAGACTTTACGGAAAAGTTCATGAGGATATGCAGGCGAAGCGTATTGTGGCAGCCTATGCCCTGGACCGTCTGGGAATGGCTGCGGCAGTCAGCAAAATGGCGTTTGGAAATGGCTTTGGTGTGAAAATAGAGCATTCTGTAGATGCCAGAGATCTGTTCAGCCCTTATCCGGGCGATCTGATCTGCGAGGTACCTGCCGAAGAGGTAGGACGCTTAAGCTGTACTTATACGGTGATTGGCGAGGTGACGGAGCAGCCGCAGTTTACCTATGGAAATGTGGCGGTCGGAGCGGACGAGGCGCTGCGTGCCTGGACCGGAACGCTGGAAGGCGTATTCAAATCCGTATCCGGCGAAAAGGAGGAAACCTGTTCCATCGGTCTGATTACGGATGAAAAGGTTTCCGGCGGCAGCCTGGAGGGAGACTGCTTCCGGGCTTCAGATATCCATATCTGTTCCCACAAGATTGGCGTTCCCACGGTATTTATTCCGGTATTCCCGGGAACTAACTGTGAATACGACAGCGCCCGGGCTTTTGAGCGCGCAGGGGCGAAAGTCATCACCAGAGTGTTCAAGAATCTGACGGCAGAGGATATCCGGGATTCGGTCCGGCTGTTTGAGGACGCCATCGGACAGGCACAGATCATTATGTTCCCCGGCGGCTTTTCCGCAGGCGACGAGCCGGACGGCTCGGCAAAATTCTTCGCTACGGCATTCCAGAATGCGAAGATCAAAGAAGCGGTCATGAAGCTTCTGAACGAGCGGGACGGCCTGGCTCTCGGTATCTGCAACGGGTTCCAGGCACTGATTAAGCTGGGACTGGTGCCCTGCGGGGACATTGCGGGCCAGAAGGAGGATTCTCCGACCCTGACCTTCAATACCGTAGGACGTCATATTTCCAAGATGGCTTATACCAAAGTAGTATCCAATAAATCTCCTTGGCTGGCCGGCGCAGAGCTGGGCGGAGTATATGCCAGCCCGGCGTCTCATGGCGAGGGCCGGTTCGTAGCGTCGCCGGAGTGGATTGCCCGGCTTCTGGCAAACGGCCAGATTGCCACCAGATACTGTGATGTGAGCGGCGAACTCTCTGCGGATGAATACTGGAATATCAATGGTTCTTATTTCGGTATTGAAGGAATCACCAGCCCGGATGGCAGGGTATTCGGCAAAATGGCTCATGCTGAGCGGCGCGGAGATGGAGTAGCTATCAATATCGCAGGCAATCAGGATCTGAAGCTGTTCGAATCCGGTGTCAGATATTTTAAATGATGTGACAGGCCGGATGAACGAAAAAGATAGATGGAAATGAAGGCGATAAGTTGACAGGATACGGAAGAATATAATATAATTTGAACAGCAGGCTGCCACCGTGCAGCCTGTTATTGTAGCTGTCAACCAAGTCTGTATCCCGGACGGAAGGCTCATATGCGAGTGTATTCACCGGTGCTTGTCCATCGGGCGGGATACTACAGGAAAAACAGTTCCCGGAAGGGGAACGAAGGAAAAAGAGGAGGAATACGTTTTGGACAGTGACCCTTTATTGTGGCCCATACTTCTGCAAATTGTGCTGATTGCTTTGAACGCGGTGTTTGCCTGCGCAGAGATCGCGGTAATCTCCGTCAATGATACAAAGCTTGAGAAGCTGGCGGAGACAGACAAACGGGCCAGGACTCTTGCAAAGCTGACGGTGGTGCCGGCAAAGTTTCTGGCCACAATCCAGGTGGCTATCACTCTGTCGGGCTTTCTGGGCAGTGCGTTTGCGGCGGATAATTTTGCGCCGTATCTGGTGGAAGCACTGAAAAGTGTGGGCATTAATATGCATCCGTCTGTGGCGGTGATACTGATTACGGTCATTTTGTCTTATGTAACTTTAATATTCGGCGAGCTGGTGCCAAAGCGGCTGGCCATGAAAAATGCGGAAAAGCTGGCCCTTGGTATGGCGAAGATGCTGTATTTTGTTTCAGTGATTTTTGCGCCGCTGGTGTGGCTTCTGACGGTATCCACCAACGGAGTCCTGCGGCTGCTGGGAGTGGATCCCAACGCGGAAGAGGAGGAGGTTACTGAAGAAGAAATCCGCATGATGGTGGATGCCGGAAGCGAAAAAGGCACTATCGATTCGGATGAAAAAGAGATGATACAGAATGTCTTTGAGTTCGATGATATCTGTGCGGACGAAATCTGCACCCACCGGCCGGATGTGGCGTTTCTGTGGGCTGATGACAGCCTGGAGGAGTGGGAAAAAACCATTCATGAAAGCCGTCATTCGCTGTTCCCGGTCTGCGGAGAGGATGCGGACGATATTCTGGGTATTCTGGATGCCAAGGATTACTTCAGACTCCGGGGCTGCACCAAGGATGAGATTCTGGCGCAGGCGGTAAAACGTCCCTATTTTGTGCCGGAGTACATCAAGGCGGATGTGCTGTTCGCCAATATGAAGAAAAGCGGAAATTATTTTGCCGTAGTGCTGGATGAATACGGCGGTATGGACGGTATCATCACCCTGCGGGATCTGATCGAGCAGCTGGTGGGAACTCTCACGGAGGAGGATGAAGAGGACCGTCCGGAGGAGATTCAGAAAATTTCCGACGAGTTGTGGCGGATACAGGGTTCCGCGTCTCTGGATGACGTATCGGAAGCGCTGGGAGTGATGCTTCCGGAAGAGGATTACGATACCTTCGGCGGCTATATATTCGGAAAGCTGGCGGCGATTCCGGAGGATGGAAGCCAGTTTGAGCTGGAGGTGGACGGACTGCACATCAAGGTCCTCCAGGTGAAGGAACACCGCATCGCGGGTACGGTCGTGCGGGTGCTGCCGAAAGAGGATAAAGAGGAGGATGAGTAGGCGGCGGAAGCGCTGCGCTTGCTTTTTTAAAGTATTTCGTATATACTGTGGATACACAATCTGATCAAAGGATGGTAAAAGAACTATGAGCTTATTACAGGACTGGAGAGATATGGCCTACAACCAGGAGGCGGACAGGAATCAGCTTCAGAAATTCTGGGCAGACTATTTTCTGATTGAGAAGGGTATTTATGAGAAGCTGCTGACAGCTCCTGATGAGGAGGTCAGAGGAACAGTAAAAGAGCTGGCAGAGAAATACAACATCGACGTGATGACTATGGTGGGCTTCCTGGACGGAATTAACGACAGTCTGAAGACGCCCAATCCTATTGAGGAGATGGATGAGAACACAGAAGTCAGCTTGGCTTTTGATAAGGAGCTGCTTTACAAAAATATGGTAGACGCCAGAGCGGACTGGCTGTACAATCTCCCCATGTGGGATGAAATCTTTACGCCGGAGAAGAAAAAAGAGCTGTATCTGGAACAGAAGAAGTCCGGTACAATTGTCAAGGGCAAGAAAATCGGCAGAAATGATCCCTGCCCGTGCGGAAGCGGGAAGAAGTATAAATACTGCTGCGGAAGGTAATCAGTCTGGGGCTGTCCCAAAACAGGATATCGGCGGATTTTCTGTTTTGAGGCGGCCCGGTTTTTTGGAGGAAAATACGGATGATTTTAGCAATTGATGTGGGAAACAGCAACATTGTGGTCGGCTGCATTGATGATAAGGAGATTCGTTTCATCGAACGGATTTCCACGGACCGGCATCAGACGGAGGTGGAGTATGCCATCAGTCTGAAGAATATCATGGAAATCTATGAGATAAACGGCCGGGATCTGGAAGGCGGAATCATATCTTCTGTAGTGCCTCAGGTGACGGAGGTTCTTCGGTGCGCTGTGGAGAAACTGATCCGGAAGCCTGTGAAGATCGTAGGCCCCGGTCTTAAAACCGGCCTGAATATTCTGATTGACAATCCGGCGCAGCTGGGCAGCGACCTGCTGGTAGATTCCGTGGCGGCGCTGGCGGAGCATCCGGCCCCGCTGATAATCATCGATATGGGGACGGCAACTACGGTCTGCGTTATCAATCAGAAGCGTCAGTATATCGGCGGCATGATTGTACCCGGCGTCCGGACAGCGCTGGATTCTCTGGTGACGAACACCTCGCTGCTTCAGCAGATCAGCCTGGAGCCGCCGAAAAAGGTGATCGGAAGCAATACTATCGATGGCATGAAGAGCGGCATTATTTACGGAAATGCGGCCACCATGGACGGGCTGATTGACCGTATCGAAGAAGAGCTGGGGGAAAAATGTACGATTATCGCCACCGGCGGTCTGGCGGGAGCCATCGTTCCCCACTGTCGGAGAAAGATCCTGATTGATGATGACCTGCTTCTGAAAGGACTGCGTGTTATTTATGAAAAAAACAGATAACACGGTGAGTTGACAGGCGGCCGCGAGTGTTATATTATGTGTATAACAAAAGATGAGAAGGGGATGGAAGTATGCGATTTGAACGGATACAGATTGATTTTAACAGCGATGAGGCAATTTATATACAGCTGCGGAATCAGATTATACTGGGAATTGCCACTTCGCAGCTTCAGGAAGGAGATCCCCTGCCCTCGGTGCGGCAGATGGCGGACTGCATTGGCATCAACATGCATACGGTTAATAAGGCATACAGTGTGCTGCGCCAGGAGGGAATTCTTTCTATGGACAGAAGGCAGGGAGCCGTCGTGCGGATTGACGCGGACCGGTTGTATGCGCTGAAGGAGCTGCAGGAGGAGCTGCAGGTTATTCTGGCAAAAGCGGTCTGCAAGAATATTTCAAAAGAAGAAATCCATCAGTTGGTGGATGAGATTTTCGGGTCCTGGTTTTCGGATGAGGACTAAAGGGACGGAAGAACACAGACTGACAGGAGGACATATATGGGAGTATCTTATACGGCGCAGGCGGAAAATGCGCTGGTGCTGGCCGGACGGACGGCCAGGCAGTGCCATCATTCATATATTGGCACGGAACATCTGCTGATGGGGCTTCTGAAGGAAGCCTCCGGTACAGCGGGCATGGTGCTGGCGGAATACGGGGTGAATGAAGAGCGTCTCATGGAACTGATCGACAGGCTGATTGCTCCTTCCGGCACGACGGCTGCGGCCGTCAGGCCCGGATATACCCCCAGAGCAGAGCAGGTGCTGGAAGAGGCGGCACAGGAGGCGGCTTATTTCAGAAGCACTTCTGTGGGAACAGAGCATATTCTGATTGCTATGCTGAAGGAGACGGACTGCGTGGGCACCCGGCTTCTGTATACGATGGGCGTGAACCTGCAGAAGCTTTACGCGGCCATTCTGACCGCCATGGGCGAGGATGCCGCAGCTCTGCGCGAAGAACTGCAGGAACAGCGCGGACGAGGAGCGGAAGGCGGCGCAACGCCGACACTGGATCAGTACAGCCGGGATCTGACAGAGATGGCCAGGCAGGGCAGGCTGGATCCGGTAGTAGGTCGGGAAAAAGAAATTGATCGGCTGATACAGATTTTAAGCCGGCGAACTAAGAATAACCCCTGTCTGATCGGAGAGCCGGGAGTGGGCAAGACAGCTATAGCTGAGGGCCTGGCCCAGCGTATTGTCTGGGGTATGGTGCCGGACAGCGTCCGGGACAAACGGCTTGTGGTGCTGGATCTGTCCGGCATGGTGGCCGGCTCCAAATACAGGGGAGAGTTTGAAGAGCGAATCAAAAAGGTTGTTCGCGAGGTGCGGGAAAACAAGAATATTTTATTGTTTATTGATGAATTGCATACGATCATCGGAGCGGGCGGAGCAGAAGGGGCGCTGGATGCGTCAAATATCCTGAAGCCGTCTCTGTCCCGTGGGGAAATTCAGCTGATCGGCGCGACGACGGTGGAGGAATACAGAAAATATATTGAAAAGGATGCAGCCCTGGAGCGGCGTTTTCAGCCGGTAATGGTAGAAGAGCCTACGGAGGAACAGGCAGTGGCTATTCTGGAAGGGCTGCGCCCTTATTATGAGAAGCACCACGGTGTGGAAATTACGGACGGGGCTTTGGAAGCTGCTGTGAAGATGAGCGTCCGGTATATCAACGACCGTTTTCTGCCGGATAAAGCTATCGACCTGATGGATGAGGCGGCTGCTAGGGTACAGCTGGGCGGCTTCCACGTGCCTGAGGGTATTCAGAAAAATGAACAGGAGCTGCTGCAGATTCAGAAGGATAAGGAAGAAGCGATAAAAGCAGGAAATTTTGAAGAAGCGAAGCGATTCCAGGAGAAGCAGCTGGCAATTCAGAAGAATCTGGATGCGGCAAAGGCGCGTTTTGAGAAAAAGTGTCGGGATCGAAAGCTCCAGGTGTCGGAAGAGCAGATTGCGGAAACAGTATCGGGATGGACGAAAATTCCTGTAGAGAAGATTGCCGAGGAAGAATCCCGACGGCTGGCGCGTCTGGAGAAGACGCTGCATAAGCGGGTTGTGGGGCAGGAAGAGGCTGTCGCTGCGGTAGCCAGGGCTATCAAGCGTGGCCGTGTGGGGCTGAAGGATCCGCATCGTCCCATTGGCTCGTTTCTGTTTCTGGGGCCAACAGGTGTTGGCAA
>DVJR01000127.1 GCA_018716575.1 Candidatus Scatomonas merdavium
TGAAATCTTCCGACCCCGCCTTTTTGCGTATCCGCGTTCCCGGCACTGTCCGTTCCGTCACGCTCCCTCTTTTACAGTTCCTCAAAAACAGGCTCCAGCGCATGATAGCAGTCTTCAAAAACCTGTTTCAGATGGCTGTATACCTTCTGCTTTTCCTCTGAAGGCCGGTAAGTATCCGTAATCCGCAGAAACCGTGTAATCGCTTCAAAATCTCCGTATACCCCTACTCCAACACCGGCAATCATGGCCGCAGCAATGGATGTGGCCTCTTCCACATAATCCGGCGTATACAGCGTGCAGTGAAATACATCAGACAGAATCTGACAGACCACTTCTCCCTTTGCTCCGCCTCCTGTCAGCATCATGGATTCCACCGTCCAGTATTTTCTGTAGGCTGAGAGAATCCGTTCCAGATTATAGGCGACGCCTTCGATCACCGCCCGGATATAGTCGGCCCGCTCATGGTGCATCCGCATTCCCAGGAATACGCCGGAGGCCTGTTCGTTCCAGCGGGGGCTCCGCTCCCCCATCAGATACGGAAGAAAAAGCAGCTGCTTTGCGCCTGCCGGCGAAGACGCGATCATCGCATTGAGTTCTTCATAGGATTTCTCCGGGCACAGAATTTTCCGGATATAGGAATAGGAACTGCCCGCCGCCTGCATGGTGCCGCAGGGCATATATCTGTCCGGAATCACATGGGCGAAACAGAAAAGCGTCTTATCCTCGTCCAGGAATTTTTTCCGGCAGGTGCCGCCGATCCAGGCAGACGTCCCGAAGGACGTAAACAGCTCGTCGTCGTGGATGCACCCGGCGCCCACGGCCGCGCAGGGGCCGTCCCCGCCGCCGCAGACCACCGGCGTGCCCTCCATAAGGCCGGTCTGCCGCGCCGCTTCTCCGGTTACGTGCCCCACGATATCCGTCGATCCGTGCAGCTCGGGAAAAATATCTTCAGAGATTCCCGCCGCCGCCAGAATCTCCTCCGACCATTCCCTTTTATCCAGATCCAACGCGTTGGTGCCCGACGCATCGGAATAATCGGTGACAAAATTTCCCGTCAGCCGGAACAGGATATAGTCCTTGGCATGCAGCGTCTTATATGCCTTTCTGTAAACATCCGGCTCATGCATCCGAAGCCACATGAGTTTTTCCAGCGTATAGTTGGCGCTCAGCCTGTGTCCCGTAACGGAATAAATAGTATCCGCCCCGATCTCCCGGCCCAGCAGTTTTGCTTCCTCAGATGCGCGCTGGTCCGCCCAGATAATCGAAGGGCGCAGCGGCTCCCCTGCATCATCCACCAGAAGGCATCCCTGCATCTGCGCAGAGAAAGACAGCCCCAGCACCTGACCGGCCGGAATTCCCTTCAGAACCTCCCGTGTCGCGCGGCACACCGCTGACCACCAGTCCTCAGGATTCTGCTCCGCGCAGTGTTCGCCAAAATAGTGTACTTCATAAGAAGCCACACAGCTTTTTACCAGGCGTCCATCTGTCGTAAAAAGAGCAGCCTTATCTCCCGAAGTACCCAGATCATGAGCAATCAGATATTCTGCCATGGCAGGGCCTCCTTACAGTTCATAGATTCTTCTGTCACCATAGGTATCCGTCCAGTCCCTCCGGAAATCCGCAATAGCCCCGTCTACAGACGGATTCTCTACCATTGTGGTAAACATATCCGCGGAAGCGGTCACAGTGTCGGCTCCGGCCATAAGCGCTTCCATGATCTGATAGGTGTTGTGAAAGCTGGCCGCCAGAATCTTCGTCCTGCGTCCGAAATGCCGGAACAGCGTAGCAATATCCTGAACCGCCTGCCTGCCGTCCACATTCATATTGTTCATCCGGTTAAAATACGGCGCCACGTAATCCGCTCCCGCCACCGAGGCCAGCATGGCCTGCTGCGGCATATAGATAGCTGTAGCCGTAACTAAGAAGCCTCTGCTTTTTAATGCCTTCATGGTCTTCAGGCCTTCTTCATTGGCAGGAACCTTGATATAGGTCTCCTTTCCCAATCTGTCCGTTACCGCCTCAGCTTCCTTCATCATTTCTTCACAGGTATTTCCCGTCACCTGAACATGAAGCTGTCCGTCTCCGATAATTCCCCGGATCTCCTGCAGCAGCGGAAAGAACTCCGCCTTTTCCCTTGCAAGAATCGTCGGATTCGTCGTCACTCCGGTGAGGTTATAAATACTGCTGTACTTTCTGATTGTCTCCACGTGTGCTGTATCCAGTAAAATTTCCATTATCTTCTCTCCTTAATCATACATTTTATTCACAAAACTTCTATCTGCTGCTCTTCCATCTCTGCGCGCAGCCTGGTATCCAGGTTGTCATCCGTAACCAGAGCAGAGACCTCCTCCGGCGCGAACAGAGAAACGACGCCCGGCCGGGAGAATTTTGCCCCTTCCGCCAGAATAACCACCCGGTCAGCAGAAGCGGCCATTCCCCGCAGCGTCTCCGCCCGGAGATGATCGTCTCCGGTAAAACCCGCCCCGCTTCTGTATCCGTCGGTTCCGCAGAAAAAGCTGCGGACGTGAAACGTCTGAGCTCCCATTTTGGTCAGGGGTCCCACCACTGCCTCCGAATCCGGCTGATAGTCTCCGCCCAGAAGAATGATTCGGGCGTACCCGCGCTTTCCCACATAATCCGCCATAAAAACGGAATTAGTGACAATCGTTACATTCTTCCTGCTCCTGCTGAGCGTTTCAGCCAGCAGGATGCAGCAGGAACCGGACTCGATCAGAACCGTCTCGCCGTCTTCCACCAGAGAAGCCGCTTTCTCCGCCAGACGACACTTGGCTGTGTAATTGGCGGTCAGCCGTCTCGCCATGGAAGTTTTCTCATTTAACAGGGCGCAGCCCTGCTCCCTCCTGATCAGCCCCCGTTCCTCCAGAAGCGTCAGATCCTTTCTGATGGTTACAAGAGAAACACCGCACCTGGCGGCCAGCTCCGCAACCTGCAGCCGGCCTTCTTCATTCAGCGCCTCCAGTATACCGGCACAGCGCCGCTCTGTCTTATTCATATAGCTCCTTTCTTTCGAACGAAATATTTTTTATTTCGTTTATATATTTAATATAGGTCTTTCAAAACTATTTGTCAAGTATTTAGCAAAAAGAGACTGTCGCAAAAGAATGATTCTTTTGTGACAGCCTCTTCTCCCGCAGGCTCTGCAGCCTGTCCCCTTTTCAGTTATTTTCTCGGATGCGCCCGGGTGTACACATCCCGTATCTTATAAATCCCCATATTCAGATACATCTGCGTAGTGGAAATATCAGAATGTCCCAGCATCTCCTGCACGCTTTTCAGATCTGCTCCATTCTGAATCAGATGGGTGGCAAAGGAATGGCGAAGCGTATGAGGCGTTATATCGGCAGTAATCCCCGCGTCTGCCGCATAGCCTTTCAGCACCTTCCAGAAGCCCTGCCGGCTCATTGCCGTTCCTGAGCAGTTCGTAAAAAGATACTCACTTTCTTTTCCCTTGAGCAGGCTGGTCCGCGATCTGTCCAGATAAGTTCTCACCGCTTTTCCCGCCGTCTCCCCAAAGGGTATGATCCTCTCCTTCTCATGCTCCGTACAGGTGATATAACCCATGCGCAGATTCACATCCCCCAGTTTCAGATGAATCAGCTCGCTGACCCGTATGCCGGTGGCATACAAAAGCTCCAACATGGCCCGGTCCCGGATTCCCTTCGCCGTCTCCATATCCGGCTGACGCATCAGAAGATCCACCTCTTCCACCGTCAGTATGGCAGGCGCCTTCTTCTCCACCTTCGGCGGCTTCAGCTGTCCGGAAGGATCCTTCTCCAGTTTTCTCTCCTTCACAAGATACTGAAAAAATGAACGAAGCGCCGCGATACTCCGCGACACAGTAGCCGGAGACATATGCTCCTTCTCCAGATAAAGCATATAAGAATTCAGATTCGTAGCTGTTACCTGGCTCAGATCTTCAATCTGCTGTCCGGCAAAATACAGGGCTGCCTTTCTCAAATCTCTCTCATAAGATATTTCCGTATTGTGCGACGTTCTTTTTACGTTATGTAAATAGCTGATATAATCCTGAATTGCATTTATCATATTTCGTTCCCTCTGTCCAATATTATAAAAGCAATTCACCCTTCAAAATCTTTCTAAGCCATTATACCCGTAAATTTTGTAAAATGCAAACGCATTTTTCCCGTAAAACCGGGCATTTTTTTACTTTATCGACAAAAAACACCATATATCGGAAACGTCTTTTTTCACCACACCATATCTTGTAAAAAATTTTTTTAATTATTTTTACATTAATATAACAGAAGATCCAGTATGTATGGATTGACATAACATTCCACTAATATGCCGCAGAAAAAAACGGCCAGCGGAGCCAGGCAGCTCAGCAGATACCCCTTGTACAGCCTTCCGTTCAGTCTGCCTCCTTCGCGGCTTTTCTCCGACATTTGCCAGACGCAGGTCAGATACCAGAGTCCCGCCGGAACATACAGAAAAATCTGAGGCAAAAAAGCCGCGGTCAGCACTGCAATTCCCCGAAGCCCCAGCTGAAGCACTGCTATGGCGGACAGCGTCCCGCAGAGAAACCCTGTCCAGAGAAGACCTGCGGCCACCAGAAAAGTGCCCAATATGGTAATTCCAGTCAGATGCCAGACCAGCATTATCCCCATTCTTTTCTGGGTCAGATACCAGAGATATCCCGGAAGCGGCGCAGCCGTCCTGCCGCCTTCTCCCGAACTGAACAAGCTCAGGGTTTCAATGTCCTGTGTGCGAAAACGCCAGACCAGATTCACAAATACGATTCCCAGCACGAAGCCCGCCAGAAACAGTAAAAGAAAGAACCGCCAGTATGCCAGTTGTTCAGATTTTCGGAATTTTCCCATAAAAAAGACCCCCTCTGGTTATTGTATGAGGGAGTCTCTGCTGTCATTCCTTCTCTCTTTCTTCTTTTTCTTCAGAAAAGGCAGCCTGATCTCCGGCAGCCTCCGCCTCTTCCGCTGCAGCGTCCGTTTTCTCATCCGCATTTTCTGTTTCCCCGTCGGTCGCCAGCTTCTTCGGCTCTTCCTCCGGTTCTGCGCTGCCACTCTCTGTCTCCTGCGTTTCCTCATTCTGGGCGTTTTCCTGCCCGCCTCGCATCAGTCCGCGGATTGAAAAAATGACAAATGCTGCTCCCGCCACGATAAACAGGACCCCGCCCCCGATTCCCAGGGCATAATTTTCATTTTCTCCGTTCATAACTCCCTGAATTAATTGATATGCCAGATAAATCAGGTAAGCTCCGGCAATAACACGAATTACATAACTGAATTTTTCGTTTCTCATATTTGTTCTCCTTTATTTATATTTTCATCTTTCGCAATCAGCGCAGCGCCTATGGCGCCGCAGAGCTGAGCGTATTCCGATACCCAGATGGCCGTTTCGAGCTTTTCCTCCAGTGCCCGGACAATTCCTTTATTTCTGGCCACGCCTCCGGTCATTATACAGCTTTCCCCTCCCCCGGCTCTCCTGACCAGAGCAGCAGTCCTTGCAGCCACTGCCAGATTCAGGCCGTGAATGATATCTGCCGGCGCCGTATTCCGGGCGATCAGCGAAACCACCTCCGACTCCGCAAAAACCGTACACATGCTGGAGATCGTCACTTCTTCCTTCCACTTCTGCCCCAGGGCGTCCATCTCGTCCATGGACAGCTCCATGGTACGTGCCATCATTTCCAGAAAACGGCCCGTCCCAGCGGCGCACTTGTCGTTCATGACGAAATTCTGTACAGCACCCGTTTCGTCAATCCGGATGACCTTGGAATCCTGCCCGCCGATGTCGATAACCGTCCGCGCCGCCGGATTCAGATAATGGGCGCCCCTGGCATGGCAGGTAATCTCCGTCACCGCTGCATCGCTTTTTCCGATTGTATCCCGGCCGTATCCCGTGGAAATGATTCTGTCCAGATCTTTTTCCTCCAGCCCGGCTTTCTCCAGCGCCTCGCTCAGGGCTCGTCCGGCTCCTGCCGCAGCGCCTGCGCCCGTGGGTACCACGGCCCAGGATACCAGCTCCCGGTCCGGCCCCAGAATCGCCACATCCGTGCTGGCGGAACCGCTGTCGATGCCTGCCGTATAGCCGGCCCGGGGCCGTTTCCTGCCGCCTCCGGAAGCTCCCGGAAACAGCCTTTCCGCAAAGGCATCCAGCCGCGTTCCCAACTGGCCCCCGCTCTGGCGGGTGCCGTCCGTCTCGATCTTCAGCAGCGGAAGCTCTTTCCTGTCTTTTTTCGCCGCATATTCAAAGCTGTAATAGTCACAGAATTTCATGGTATGGTAAATAACGCCGTTTACGTTCCGGTCGGACAGGCTTCTGTCCCCGGCCTCCTGCATCCGCATGCACGGAAACTGCCTCAGCAGCGCCCGGCTGTATCTCTCCAGGAATTCCCCGTCCGTCGCCGGAGGGCCGCCCTCCCAGTTCAGCTTCCGGAAACCGCTGCACGTATCGTCCGTCACCGGAAAGGGAAAATGGCGCTTCACCTCCCCGTACAGATGCGGGCCGCCATGGGCTCCCTGCAGGCTCAGATGAGGCCTGTCTCGATTTCCTCCGGACTGCTCCGCCAAAGACCTGACCGCCTTCCAGGCCGCTTCCCGTTTAAACTGCCGGCCGCTGTGCGCCTGATACCGGGCCGCGAGATGCTCCAGCTCCTTTTTCAGCAGCAGCTCCTGCGCTTTTCCGCTTCTGTGGGGAAGATCCATCAGATGCAGAAACCGATATTTTTTATGATGCTTCAGAATGTCATAGATTCGCCGCACCACATCGCAGCAGTTCACCAGCACCAGTTCCTCAATCCCCTGCTCCATGGCAGCCTCCAGAAAACCCTTTCCGTAGCCGCAGAGATTGGCATGGCCCAGACTCTCTGCCATCTCGAAGGAATCCACGGACGGCTCCAGTCTGGCGCATTCCGCCCCGAAGCCCGCAAGCAGCTCAAGAGGCGTATATTTGCACATATAATAAATCATGATTTCTTCCTGTCCTCCAGCATCTCCACAAATGCCTGCACCCGCGTCGCCATCTGGCCGTTGCTGGAATTTCTCCGGTCGCAGCCGTCCCCGTCCAGTACCAGAACCGGATATCCGGCTTCCTCCATGGCTTCTTTTACGTTCCGGGCCGCGGCCAGCGTCTGCTTGCAGCCCCAGTGGCAGAAGTAGATCACGCCGTCTATTTCCTGCTCCCGGCACATCTCCAGGCTCCTCTCAATCCGCCTGTCCGAAGAGCCGTTAAAGGAATCTGTCACCAGGCGCCCGGCCAGGCTTTCAAAAGGCTTTTCCGGATTCATTTCATACATGGCGTCGTAATTCATATCGCAGGAGATCACCTGGCACCTGGAGCTGAAATTCAGCAGCTCCCGCAGCGGCTCCTGATAATAGGGAATCGTGTGCATCCAGAGCAGCCGGACGCCCACCGACGGCCCTGAGCGCTCCAGATCCCGGCAGAGCATTTCCGCATATTTCTCAATCTGCGGCGTTCCCAGCAGCACATGAGTGCCGAACACCTCATACAGCTCACTTGTCAGATCGTTATGAAGAAAACGGCCCCTTTTCAGACCCTGGCTGCGCCGCAGCAGCTCCAGCGTGCGGCCGCTGCACGCCACCGCAGCCTTCAGCCTGTCCATATTCAGCCTCTCGCCGGATACTCCCTCCAGAAAACCGGCAAATTCCCGCAGCTGCTCTGCCACATAAGCGACACTCTCCTCCGAGCAGTCATAGGGCACATCCACATAATACCGGGGAATTCCGTAATGCTCCGCCGCCCGCCGGAAAGTCAGATTGTTGGCATCGCACACCAGAGAGGTATTGACCACAAACCGCGGCGCAGGCACCACGCCGGACAGAATCCCGCCCAGCAATATCTTGTGATAGGAGCAATACGTTTCTGCAATACCACAGCTCTCCGCGTATTCCACAAATTCCTTTTCAGCCGACGCACCGTTTATATAACACGCCATGGCCTCCGCGAACATCGGATGGAAGCCGAAAGCCTGTAAAAGCTCACAGGGCATGAAAATACTAACCAGAGCCGACCGTTCCGGATGGCGCAGCGGCGCGAGAATCGCATCCATGGACTGGAGAGCCATCCAGTTTCTGGCAGGGGAAAGCCTTTTATCCGGAAAATGACGAAGCTGCAGACGCTTGGCGCGGAAGCCTGCCGTCAGAAGCCTCCGGGCCGCCGCCGGACGTCTCCCCGCCTGTTTCCCCACAAGGGCTCCAAATTTGTCAATTATCGTACTCATAGCCTACAGTATATCATAAAAAAAAACGGCGGTAAATTGAAAATAATCACATTTTACCACCGCTTTGAATCTGTTTCTCCGGCCTCGTCAGTCCTCAAGAAGCGCAAGCCCCACATCCCGGATGCAGCCGTTCACCGCATCCCGCAGCCATCCCGCCATGGATATTCCCGCTCTGGTCCTGTGATAAAACTGCCGTTTTCTCACCGCCGTATGGACTGTGCCGCCCCGCATCAGGAAAAAATTTTTCCAGTCGTTCAGAAAAATTCCGAAATGCGGAGTGAGCCTTTTCAGTCCCCATACCATTTCCTGCAGCTGTCCGAAGAATATTTCCTGAACCTCCGCATCTGTCTTATACATCCTGTGCGCCACGTCATTATAATAGGCACTCAGAAGGTAATCACGCACAGAGCTGGCATAAAGGTATTTCAGCTGATCCCCTCGTTTCTGATACAGAGCCCTGTACCACTCCAGCGTAATATTCGGTCCCTGAATAGCTTTCCAGACCGGCTCCTTCGCCTTCCATACCTCCCGTGCCGTGGCCCGCCAGCGATCATACAGCAGCTGCCCGCTGTCCGACAAAAGGGTCACGTCACGGCATTCCGGATAAAAATCCGTCAGGATCTCATCTGCCAGTGCCGGTACCGCGAAAGCTCCTGCGCTGTCTCCGGCAATCAGCAGCTTCTGCGGAGAGCCGAAATACTTTCTTCCCGTTTCCATGCCCTCGCGGAAATTCTCATAGCCGTGAAAATGCAGGATCTGGCGTGAGCCATCTTCAGCTTCATAAGGGAAATCACTGCACCCCACATGAAAATCTCCCGTCGCGTAAGTGATAATAATAAAATTCCAGTCGTCAAAAGGGTTCCTGGGATTGCCGGTTTCTGTAATCCCGGTGTTAATGTTCATAATCTGTGTAAAGGGCCGCAGAGAATTCCAGTAATAATTAGGCAGGCCCGCCGCCACCTTGCCGCCGGTCACCGGTCTTGCGGCCGTATATTCATTCCAGGCCACGCCGCCGCCGGAAAGGAATACGCAGAGATTGTCGGAGGGCGCTTTTTTGATATAAATATGGTAGTCGGAACCGTCTCCCGTAATGCCTGCCGCAACCGGAACCCTGTACCAGATCTTCTCTTCCGGCTCCCCGGACAGCACAGGAGCTTCCTTTCCGTTTACAATAGATTTTTCTATGGAATCTTCCACAAAGTCTCCTACCCGGATCCCGAAAGCCTTCCCCGGTTTTATGTTCTTCTGCTTCATCAGAAGCCTCCTCATAATCGTTTTTCCGAATGACCATTCCCTCGCCTGCGGAACGGCTTAAGCCGTGCTCCGTCCAAAAGGCATGAATGCAGTATGCCCTGTGGATTTTACATATGGAACAGTTTTTCGGACGCATTTTTCAGGTCTCTGAACCGGAACAGAAGCGCGGCAACGCCCAGAATCAACAGCGCAGCCATGCTGATCACCGCAGGCCAGACAAAGGCATTCATCCCCATCACCAGAAAAATCGTCTGCAGCAGGGAAAGCACCATATCCACCGCCAGATACAGAATGTATTCCTCCAGCCGGAGCGGCAGT
Organism: Candidatus Scatomonas merdavium; assembly: GCA_018716575.1. Taxonomy (GTDB): domain Bacteria; phylum Bacillota; class Clostridia; order Lachnospirales; family Lachnospiraceae; genus Scatomonas; species Scatomonas merdavium. The sequence goes on from DVJR01000127.1 coordinate 9,815, forward strand.
CCGCGCCCCAGAGCTATGGTCGTTGTCACCAGTCCCAGAAAGCAGCAGGGAATCAGCCACTGAACAGACCAGCCGTGAAATCCGGTAAACCGGTCAATAACAAAGCCGCCGATCATCACCAGATATACCTGTATGGTAATATTTTTCACCACATTATTGCGGAAATATACAGCCAGAACCGCGTCCAGCCAGGCCACCAGGGTTCCCGCCATGGCAAACGGCACCCAGGCCAGAGTGAAATCCGCCAGAAACCCGACTGCGGACCAAACGATTTCCAGCGCAATGAACAGAAACGTAAACAGCTTCACCAGCGACAGGCTGGTAATCCGCGCCCTTTTCAGCGTGGGAAACGCCGCTTCCGAAGGAGTCCCCGTCAGCTCCCCCTGGCAGAGAGGACAGCATCGTTTATTTCCCCGGATGGAGATTCCGCATTTACTGCAATACAGCATGTTCCTCACCTCCCTGCGCATCGTAGTCCGTAGTGGCCAGCTCCACCGGTATTCCCAGTTCTACCAGCCGCCGGAAAAAATTAGACAGCATATTGTGGGTGGTAAACGCCGTAACCGCCCCGAAGGTCAGCCTGTTCTGAAAGGAGCTGATACAGATCTGTGTGGACTTCGAGGACATGAAACTGCTGAATTTCTCAATATACGGAACAAGCTCCTCCGGCATGGTAACCTTTCCCACATTAGATACCGAACTGGTCACGCCTCTCTGGCGCAGGAAGTTAATTCCGGAAATTCCCAGGTCTTTCACGGCCAGCGGCACCATCTTCACCGCCCAGTTGTGCTCCAGCGCCGCATAGGCATTCATAGTCTGAAAAATCTGATCCTCCGACAGCTGTTCCTCAAAAGAGCTTTTGATATCCTTTACAATACTTTCCAGGGTGCCGTCGTATTTTTCCGGATAAAAAGCCACGTTAATCACGCCGAAGAAATTCCGGGTAGTGTGGGACGGAAAATAATTCCGCAGATTCACAGGCACTGTAATAACCACCGGCAGCTTCCGCTCCCTCACCGCCATCTCCCGGATAATAGCTTCTACATAGACGGCCACAGAGAACACCGCGATGGTGGAATCATACCGGTGGGCCGCTTCCAGAATAGCATCCACCGGGACGGTGGCCTCCAGCAGCTGCAGCTCCAGGTTCTCATTCTTCTCACCCTTCAGATGATACGCCTTCTTCGGCAAATGCTTCTTCAGCATATTCTTACTTTTTCTGGAAGAATAGAAATGATTGAAAGCGTCTCCCGTTTTCTCGCTGACGGAGGATTTCTCCTGGGGCTGGATCTCCGCTTTCAGATGATATCGCTCCACCAGATAGTGAATCACAATGCTCTTCAGAAATATAAACGCTCCTGTACCATCCGTCAGCACATGGAACATTTCCAGATTAATCCGTTTCTTATAATAATTCAGCCGGAACAGAAGGTCTTTCTTTCCGGCAAAATAAATGGCGCTGCAGGGCGGCTGGTTCTCCTCGCACACCCTGGCCCGCTGACTGCTGACTTCCAGATAATACCAGAACAGGCCTTTCTTCAATATACAGTTAAAATGCGGGAACTCCCGTATTGTCTTATCCAGCGCACGCTGCAGCACAGCCGCGTCCACTTCCTCCTTCAATTCGCAGCACAGGCGAAAAACCCGCGTATCCGCTCCCTGTGTCGTGGACGGGATAATCTTTGCCGCATTATCCAGTTCATACCATTTTCCGCTCTTCGCCATTTTGACTCCCCTTCCTGAAAATTATCATATCATTTTATGCCTGGAAGAGCAAGAAAAAAACCTCGCGCCCGGACAACTGCCGGGCGCGAAGCATTCTTTGGAGGAGGATCCGGGATGCCTGATGGGAGCATCCCGTCCTAAATGATGGGTAATTTATACAGATATAAGTAATTGGCCTAATTTTTCACAGGCGGCGATATCGCCCTCGCCCGGTTCGTTGTTGCAGATCAGCCCTTCGTCGCCGACGAGAAAAGCGCCTGCATTCTTCATACGGTCCGCCCAGAGGCGCATCCATTCGCCGTCTCCCCAGTCGTAGGAACCGAACAGGGCAATCTTTTTGCCCGCCGCAAATTTCTCCACCTCGTCTACAAAGGGTTCTACAATTGTATCTTCCAGCTCTTCGGCACCCATAGCCGGGCAGCCGAGAGCAAAAACGCTGCAGCTTTTCAGTTCTGACGCTTCCATGTTCTCCATGGGTACAACCCTGGCTTCTCCGCCGGCGTCTGTAATTCCTTTACCTATAGCGTTCGCCATGGCCTCAGTATTACCGGTTCCGCTCCAATATGCAACAATAATCTGACTCAAGCTTACGTTTCCTCCTTAAACTGATAATTCAAAACAGCCGTCAGGCCTGCCATGCTGCCGCCGGTTCTCTTCTCCCTGCAAAGCCGCTGATCATTTCCCAGAAGCCTTTTCCCTCCCGGGCGAGCTGCTCCGCTTCCCTCCGAACCTCCCGGTACCGCGCAAATGTCTCTTTTGCTTCTTCCGCATTGGCATATACCTTCCAGTAGCCTGCGTGCAGGTAATTCCTTCCCCTGTTTTTCATGAAGCCTTCCACATCCGCCAGGGGATAACCCAGCAGCAGCCCCAGCTCATGGGGATATTCCTCTCCTTCGTTCAGATAGACCCGATACCTTTCCTTCAGACACGCGAGGACTGCTTTGCAGGAAAACTCCCGGTAACCGAATCTTTTCAGAAATCTCCGATTCTCCGGCTTCTGCAGAAGCTCTTCAAGTCTCTCCAGCCAGTAAACCAGCCAGACCCTTCTGGAGCAGCCGCTATACAGGTATTCAAAGGATAACCCCGTTCCGTCCATCATCTGCATGACTGCCAGCGGACTGACCCGGTCCAGGATCAGCAGATTGGAAACCTTGATTCCCGCCAGCACCGGAGCACACTGTCTGGCTCCCTGAAGATTTAATTCTGTCAGCTTCATTTCGCCTCCCGGATGTTGTTATTAGTTAGAATACACTAACTCAATCCTTCGAAGAAACGGGGCCGGTCACGCCCCGCTTTTCTCCGGGTCGCCGTGGATTCTGAGTCTTTTCTTCATTCACCACAACATTTGAAAGGATTTTTGTATGCAGCTCGGTTAGCGTTCTCTAACCACAGTTATATACTACCATACCCTTCCGCATTTGTAAAGAGGTTTTTTCAATTTTTTTCACTCCTGCTTCAGCAGTTCCTCCAGCACCTCCGAATCCAGATTTCCCATCAGCACATAGGTCACGGTCCGGGCAGTTTCTTCCGAAAGCTGCAGCCGGTCGGCCAGGAGCCCGGAAATCTGCAGATAATACTGCCGGCACTCCTGCATAACCCGCCGTCCTTCTTCCGTAAAGCGCACGTCTGAATACGGATCCTGCCGTACCAGTCCCATACTTTCCAGCCGGCACATCATCCCGCATACGCTGGGCTTTTTAACCTGGAGTCTGCGCGCCACATCCGTACAGCGGATTTTACTGCCCCTGTCCAGTTCACCCAGCACAAGCATATATTTCATCTGTGAAACCGTCAGTTTCATGATTCTGATTCCTCATTTTTCAAATACAGGCGCATGCTGCCTCCGCTGATGGCCATGGTAGAAAGATTGTGCAGCAGCGATGTAACCGACGGACTTACCCTCCCGGCTATACCGAGAGCCATAAGCAGCGTATTGAAGGACAGGATAAACCCGTAATTTCCGTGAATACGCCGCATCAGCTTCCGGCTCAGATCCCGGAGCACCAGCAGATCCGTCAGATTTTCCGACAGCAGGGTGATATCCGCCACTTCTCTTGCCAGGTCTGAAGAATCCCGCATGGCCACGGACACGTCTGCGGCGGCCAGCGCCGGTGAATCATTAATCCCGTCTCCCACCATGACCACACAGTTTCCTTCTTCTTTCAGCCGCTTTACCATATCCGCCTTATCCTCCGGCAGTACCTGGGCGCGGTATTCCTCTATATGCAGCTCCCGTGCCGCCCGGCGGGCTGCCGCCGCGCTGTCGCCTGTCATCATGATAATATGGCGGAATCCCCTTTCTCTCAGCGCTTCTACCACTCCGGCCGCATCAGGCCGCACCGGGTCCTCGATGCCGATCATACCCACTACCCGGCCGCCCACAGCCAGATAAATGACGGAAAGACCCTGCATCTCTTCCTCTTCCGCGCGCTTTATTTCCGCCGTACAGGGAATCTTTTCATCTTCGAAAATAAAATGCGCGCTTCCGATCTGGGCCCGGCATTCCCGCAGGATCGTGCTGATTCCGTGGGCCACCACATATTCCACCCTGGCGTGCTCTTCCCGATGATGCAGTCCTTCCTCCGCCGCTTTCTTCACAATGGCCCTGGCTACGCTGTGGGGGAAATGCTCCTCCAGACAGGCTGCGTCCCGCAGCACCTCATCCTCCGTATATCCTTCGAAAGCCGCCACCTTCGCTACCTTGGGCGACGCGGAGGTCAGCGTTCCCGTTTTATCGAAGATAATTGTATCAGCCTGGGCAAAGTTCTCCAGGAATTTCCCGCCTTTGACCAGTATCCTCCTTCCTGCTGCTTCACGCATAGCCGATATGACAGAAATGGGAACGGACAGCTTCAGGGCACAGGAATAATCCACCATCAGCACAGACATGGCTTTCGTCAGGTTACGTGTCAGAAGGAAGGTTAACGCCGAAACCGCAAAGCTGAAGGGCACAATGGAATCCGCCAGGCGCTCTGCCTTGCCCTGGATTCCGGCCTTCAGGCTCTCTGATTCGTCAATCATTCTGGCAATAGACTGTATCCGGCTCTCTCCCGCCAGCTTCTGCACTTCAATCTCAATATTGCCTTCTTCTATGGCCGTTCCGGCGTATACCGTATGGCCTTCCTTCCGCAGGACAGCCAGCGGCTCTCCCGTCAGAGAAGACTCGTTGACCATGGCGTCCCCGGACCGCACGGTACCGTCCACCGGTATGAGATTTCCTGCCTGCACCCGGATTCTGTCGCCGGGGCTGATAGAAGACAGCGGCACACTCACATCTCCTTTTTCTGTCACCTGCCATACCCGGTCCACATTGACGGCCAGGCTGCCCGCCAGGGCGTCCTTCGTCTTCTTCCTCGTATAATCCTCCAGACATTCGCTGATGCGCAGCAGGAGCATAATGGACGCCGCCGTTTTCGGCGTCCGCTGAGCAAAAGCGCAGATAATGGACGCCGCGTCCAGAACCTCCACGTTCAGCCGGCCTGCCGCAAGAGCTCTGGCGCCTTTTCGTACAAAGCCGGAGGCCCGCAGCACCGTGGTAAGTATCCGCAGAGGCGACGGCATGATCAGACGGCGCAGGAAATGCCAGGTCACCATCTTCACGAGACGGCCTGCAAAGCGCCCTGTCATCTCCCGTCCCTTTGTCCCCTCCGACGGCTCGCCATCCGGAAGGCTTCCGCGCTCCAGACCGTCCAGCCGCCGCAGGATGGTCTGACGGAGCGCTCCCGTATAGCAGATCAGAATGCCGCCGTTGCACGCGGAGGCTTCTGCAGAGCAGACGCCCTTTTCCGCCTTCAGCAGATTCTCAATCCCGTATCCCTGCTCCCTGGTAAACGCATACTGTCCCATGCGCACCCGGAGCCGGCCGGGCCGGTCATAAATGATCTGATACTTCACGGAGCATCCCCTTCTCCTGCCGCCTTCCTCTTGGCATCTTCATAAATATCCTGGGCCTCCTCTTTTATGTTCTGAAGCTCGGCCGCCACATTGTCCTTCAACTGCATTCCTGCCGCAAGGCCGTTGACACAGGCTTTCCGGGCCGCCTTGCTTCTGGCAAACAGCCCGGCTGCCGTCCCTCCTATAAAGATCCAGAATTTTGCGTTTTTCAGCAGATTACTCATCGTTTTTCCTCCTTGTCTGTTGCTTTCCGCCGCTTTTTCGCGGCTTTATTATCCAACAGAGGGTCTCCCTTCCCGGCTTGCGCCGAGGGGACACCCTCTGACTGGTAACGTTTTATTGATCAGCTTCTGTCTGCCGTACCGCAGGAGCCGTGACATTCCGAACAGCATCCGCTGCAGCCCGAGCAGGACTTTCCGGATTTTCTGTCTTTCCGGATGCTTCTCACCGCCAGCGCCACGAGCAGTACGACTACGGCAAGCACAACAGCAGTTCCAACAGTCATGAATGAACCCTCCTTTACGACATATAAGCGATTATGCTCTGGCTTTTGCCTTTCCGGCATTGACCTTCATATCCAGAGTGCTGCTCTCCTTATACGGACGGAACAGCAGATAGATAAACAGGATGATCAGCGCAAAGGCTACCACTGTGAAGAATGTGAAGGTTCCCGTGGCGATCAGGTTCCAGATCTGGTATACGCACAGGGAGGTGCAGTACGCCAGAATACACTGATAACCGATGGCGAACCAGAACCAGCTGCGGTTGTTCATCTCCCTCTTGATGGCGCCCATGGCCGCAAAGCAGGGAGCGCACAGCAGGTTGAACACCAGGAAGGAGAAGGCCGCCTGCGCGGTGAAGGAAGTGGCCAACTGGCCCCAGATCTCCACGCCGTTCTCTGCCACTTCAGCCACCCCGTACAGGACGCCGAAGGTCGCAACCACATTTTCCTTTGCCACCAGGCCCGTAACCGCGGCCACTGCAGCCTGCCAGAAACCGAAGCCCAGGGGGATGAAGATCCAGGCGATGGCGCTTCCGACGCCTGCCAGAACGCTGTTGTTGATATCCGCCACCATTCCGAACGCTCCGTTCTCCACGCCAAAGCTCTGAAGGAACCAGATCACGATGGTGGACAGCAGAATGATGGTTCCGGCCTTCTTAATGAAGGACCAGCCGCGCTCCCACATGCTGCGGAGCACGCTCCCCACGGTGGGCAGATGGTAAGCGGGCAGCTCCATAACGAAGGGAGCGGGCTCGCCTGCGAATCTCTTGAATTTCTTCAGAATAATACCGGAGCAGACTACCGCCGCAATTCCGATAAAATAACATACCGGCGCCACCCAGGCAGCATCGCTGAACAGTGCGCCGCCAATCAAAGCGATGATCGGGAGCTTCGCTCCGCAGGGAATGAAGGTCGTGGTCATAACGGTCATCTTCCGGTCGCGGTCATTTTCAATGGTACGCGATGCCATAACTCCCGGCACGCCGCATCCGCTGCCGATCAGCATGGGGATGAAGGATTTTCCGGAAAGTCCGAATTTTCGGAAGATACGGTCCAGGATAAAAGCGACGCGAGCCATATAGCCACAGCCTTCCAGGAAGCCCAGGAAAATGAACAGCACCAGCATCTGCGGCACGAAGCCCAGCACGGCGCCGACGCCGCCTATGATACCGTCAACCAGCAGGCCGGAAAGCCAGGGCGCACAGTTGATGGCGTCCAGAGCGTTCTGCGCCGCCGGAGTGATCATCTCTCCGAACAGCGTGTCGTTGGTCCAGTCCGTTACGATAGTTCCCACTGTAGTTACAGATACATAATATACCAGGAACATAATTGCGGCAAAGATCGGCAGGCCCAGCCACCGGTTGGTGATTACCCGGTCAATTTTATCGGATCGGGATAATTTTTCTTTGCTTTTTTTCACATAACATTTCTTGATAACGCCGGAAATGTAATTGTATCTTTCGTTGGTGATAATGCTCTCCGCATCATCGTCCATATCTTTTTCCGTGCGGGACACGATCTGCTCCACATCCGGTACCCGGGTCATCTGCTCACTGATCTTGCTGTCGCGCTCAAACAGCTTGACAGCGTAAAATCTCTTCTGCTCCGCGGGAACGTTGCTGCCCAGCAGATCCTCGATGGCATCCAGCGCCGACTCCACCTCGGCGGAGAAGGTATGTACCGCCGGAGTCTGGGCTTTCCCCTCAGCCAACTGCACGGCCTTTTCGGCAGCCTCCTTCACGCCGGTTCCCTTCAGGGCGGATATTTCCACCACTTCGCAGCCCAGCTGCACGGACAACTGCTTCACATCGATTTTATCTCCGCTTTTCCGCACCAGATCCATCATGTTCACCGCCATGACCACCGGAATGCCCAGTTCCATGATCTGCGTGGTCAGGTACAGGTTTCTCTCCAGATTCGTTCCGTCCACGATATTCAGAATCGCGTCCGGACGCTCTGTAATCAGATAATTTCTGGCCACCACTTCCTCCAGCGTATAGGGAGACAGGGAATAAATTCCCGGAAGGTCCATGATCACCACGTCCCTTCGCCCTTTCAGCTTCCCTTCTTTTTTCTCTACCGTAACGCCCGGCCAGTTGCCCACGAACTGATTCGCGCCGGTCAGCGCGTTGAACAGCGTCGTCTTTCCGCTGTTCGGATTTCCTGCCAATGCAATTCTGACTGACATGCTTTCTGTCCTCCTTAAATATTAGTTCAGCCTAACTTACGACCAAATAAAAAGGTTAGTAACACTAACCGAATCCGAAGAGCTTATGACACTTCAATCATCTCTGCATCAGCTTTTCTCAGAGACAGCTCATAACCACGCACCGTAACCTCCACCGGATCTCCCAGCGGGGCCACCTTTCTCACATAGATACTGGTGCCCTTCGTAATACCCATGTCCATGATCCGGCGCTTCACAGCGCCTTCCCCATGGAGCTTCACTACGGCCACGGTATCGCCGCATTTCACCTCTTTCAGTGTGCGCATGCCTTTTCCCTCCTTCTGTTATTCCTTGTTGTATACGGCACAGACACTGCCGGTCTGCGCTGCATATTGTCTTATTATATGCGAAGCTTACACCATAATTTTGTTTGCCATCTCCTTGCTGATGGCCACACGTGAATCTTTTACGTTTACGATTACGTTGCCGCTGACAACGGATACTACTGTAACCTCGCTGCCGGTAACAAAACCCAGATTCTCCAGATGGCGTTTTACTTCTTCATTTCCTCCGACCCTCCGGATCACTGCCGTCTCTCCGGCTCCTGCCATAGTTAAAGGCATCATCTCATCCTCCTTTGAACAGATCCTGCCGCCTTTGCGGCGCTGCTTCAGGGCCAACGCTGCCCTGCCCAAAAGGTTAGAATTTGCTAACTTTTTGTCCTGCTATAAGATTAGCTCTACCTAACCGTTTTGTCAAGTAAAATTTATGTTTTTTTACATTTTCCTGAAAATGACAAAAAATCCGGCATATTTCACCGGCTGTCCAAAAAACTGACAGTTAGAAACTTTTGCCCTTTGACCCGCCTGGGAATTCTCCCTATAATGACGGCAGAAAACAAAGAACTCTGGCAGAAAGGAATGGTATAGAGAAATGAAGCTTACAACGAAAGTAAAAAACGCGGCAATTTCCACAGCGATTCAGACAGCCCTGGATTATCTGGAAAAGGATCCCGAAAAGAACGCGCCGAAGATTATGGATCTGGTCGACAAACTGACGCCCGCCGGCTGGTACGAAAGCCAGCGGCGCCTGATCCGGCAGGCCATCGAAGAAAAAGGCAACTGGTATCAGCTGATCCTCCGGATTTACGCTCTGGACCCGGGCGTCCGGAAGGCGTTCTTCACCAATTTCATCACCAACGCCAGCCTGAAGGGCAGCGCCCTGCAGGAGGAAACAGCGGAGAAAAACAACTGCAACGTGCCCTGGGCTATCCTTCTGGATCCCACCTCCGCCTGCAATATGCACTGCACCGGCTGCTGGGCCGCGGAATACGGCCATAAACTGAACCTGTCCCTGGAAACCATCGATTCCATCATCCGGCAGGGCAAGGAAATGGGCACCTATATGTACATATATACCGGCGGCGAACCGCTGGTACGCAAAAAAGATCTGATTAAGCTCTGCGAAATGCACCCGGACTGCGAATTCCTCTGCTTCACCAACGGAACGCTGATCGACGAGGAATTCTGCCAGGAAATGCTGCGGGTAAAGAACTTCGTGCCGGCCTTAAGCCTCGAGGGCTTTGAGGCGGCCAATGACAGCCGCCGCGGCGAAGGCGTCTACCAGAAGGTCATGCGCGCCATGGATCTTATGCGTTCCCATAAACTGGCCTTCGGCGTATCCGTATGCTACACCAGCCGCAACTATCAGGATGTCTCCAGTGAGGCATTTTACGATAAAATTATTGAAATGGGCGCCCTGTTCGTATGGTTCTTCCACTACATGCCTGTGGGCAACGACGCGTCGCCCGAGCTGCTGCTAAGCCCCGAACAGCGCGAAGTCATGTATCACAAAATCCGTGAATACCGCGGCACCAAGGCTATCTTCGGCATGGATTTCCAGAACGACGGCGAATACGTGGGCGGCTGTATCGCAGGCGGACGCCGCTACCTGCACATCAACGCCAAAGGCGACGTGGAGCCCTGTGTTTTCATTCACTATTCCAACGTGAATATCCACGACTGCACGCTGCTGGAAGCCCTGAAGAGCCCGCTGTTCCAGGCCTACCATGACAATCAGCCCTTCAACAGCAACCATCTCCGCCCCTGCCCCATGCTGGAAAATCCGGAGCGGCTGCGGAAGCTTGTGAAGGATACGGGCGCCGTCAATACGGACTATGAAGCTCCCGAAACGGCCGATCATCTCTGCGATAAATGCGAAGCCTACGCCGCCAGCTGGAAGCCCACCGCCGAAAAGCTGTGGAACGCTTCCCATCCCCAGACCGGAGGTTCCGCGGGAAAATAATCCCCGGAAAGCAGCCGGCATAAGAGGTAGCGCGGATGAACCATATCTTTTTTTAAAACTGCCGCCGCAGGCCGTCAGACGTCTGCAGCGCGGCAGTCCGCAGTGTCCCGGAGCCGCCCTGCACCGCATGAACGCCAGGAATCACGACGTTCCCGCCGGTTCCGGCGTGGACGTGCTTCTGGACGCCTGCTTTCCCGATCAGCGGATACAGGCCTGCTTTCCCAAAATGACCCTTCTGGAGTGACGCCGCCCGGAGGGCACACTTTTCCACATTTTCACAGTTTCTCGTTTTTCAAGTCAGAAAGAGAGTTCCTCTGCCGTAAAATACTGTATGATTTTGGCCTGAAACGGCCTGATACCGTCCGCTGCCAGGGCGATTTGCCGCCCCGGCGGCTGACACAACTGATTTGCCATAGAATAGAATGATTAAAGATTAAAGTTCCGACAGTTTTTCGAATGCTTCGATACTGTCTGCGCGGGCTGCGATCTTCAGTAGCTTCTGCAGCACCCCAACATCCCGGATGGACAGAATCCGCTCTCGCAGCTCTTCGGGCACATCGCCCAGATCCTGTAAAAGATCCAGAATATCCTCTGTTTTTCCTTCTGTTTTTCCCTCGATTCTGCCTTCTGCTTTGCCCTCTTTCCTGCCCGCAGTCCGTTCATCCCGTAATGCTAATTCCAACCACATATAACGTTCCCCCATTTCCCGGCTGGCCCGGACCTGCCGGACGCTTTCCTGCAGCCGGCGGACAAACCCGTCTCCGAAATCTTTTTCCGATTCCCCAGGATCCGCTTTCACGAATTCCAGAAAACGCACCAGCGGAGCCGGCACTTCTTCCCGGTTCTTCCCGCGGGTGTTCAGAAAGATGGTGTGATGTCCGTCCTGAACCGGATACTCCGGAGCCTCCTGATAC
>DVJR01000001.1 GCA_018716575.1 Candidatus Scatomonas merdavium
TCTCCGCTTCAGCCACTCCCGAAGCCGGAGAACCGGTATCCCCAGTATCCGGATTTCCCAGGAAGCCTTTCTGTCCTCATACGTGATCCTCACATGGACCAGATGCAGCAGCCAGTACACAGTCGCTCCCGCGTACAGACCGTCTCCCTGCTTCCTGACCTTTCCGCTGTAGCAGACCGGTGTGAACAGCAGGCAGAGCACCAGAAAAATGATGATTCCCAATATAACCAGAAGGACAATTCCCAGGGTGGACAATATGGTCAACAGAATATGCAGCATATTTCCTCCGCACAGTTATTTTCTCATTTTCCCAGATAGCTCCGGAGATCACAGTCTCCGGTGCTGTCATAGCTCTCCTTTGCAATCTGCGCTACAATCTCCAGCGCCTCCTGATACCCCAGGGCAATGCCTACAATCTCCGGAAGCGACTCCCGAATTCTCTTCCGAGTCAGATACCGGGCCTCAATGATATCCAGCTGATCCTGTCCATTGGATGAGAATGTCACCAGATAAATGCCCGGCGCGGCTGTGCCGCGGCTGATCTGACGCCGGATTCTCCGCTCCCTCTCTTTAGCATTCTTTCCCACATATAGCTTTTTATACCAGTCCGCCATCTGTTCACCGCCTGAATGTCCTAAAAATATTTTCTGTTTCCCCAGAGATTGGCTTTCTTCAGATCCAGGTACTCCCCATAGGCCCGCTCCAATATCTGCCGCTCATTGGAAAATTTCAGCAGATGATAGGCTTCATGATACTTGTAATAGCCGGAGTCCACAAAATACTCTTCCCGCTGGGGCTTGCTGTAGTAGCTGTTCGCCATCATCAGATACCAGTGAACCTCTTTCTCCACTGTATCCTCCGGAACGTTAAAGCTGTATCTGCTCTTTCCGATGTATTTTATAATGGACGCCTGAACCCCCGATTCCTCCAGGACTTCCCGTATGGCAGTGTCCTTGTATTCTTCGCCGGCTTCCACAGTCCCCTTTGGCAGAACCCAGCCCTCGTATTTATTCTTGTAGCTTTTGTATAAGGTCAGAATCTTTCCTCGATATATTACCACCCCGCCACAGCTCGTTGCCTCGATCATCGCAATTCCTCCTGCACCGCGCAGCGTTTGTAATGAAACTGTAAACAGTATACCTCTTTTTGAAAGCTCACGCAACCTGAAAGAGACTTTCAGCCGAAATAACTCTGGAATACAGCTCTGGCAACGGGAAGTGCCGCCGTGCTGCCGTAGCCGCCGTCTTCTACCACAACTGCCACCACAATGTCGGAATTTCCCGTGTCAGAAAACCCTACGAACCAGGAATGTGCGTTCTCTTCGTCTGTATTGCCGTACTCAGCAGTACCCGTTTTTCCGGCGATATCATAAGGCAGGTCTGAAAGCCCGGTGCCTGTGCCGCTGCGTATAACGCCCTTCATCAGTTCTTTCAGCTGCGCGGCTTCGCCTGAGGTCATCACCTGTCCCAGCGACTGATTGCCCGACTCCTCCGACCAGGTTCCTGTATGATTTTCCACCCGGTCCACAAAGGTCGGAACCATCATCTCTCCGTCATTGGCCACTGCTCCGGCGATCATAGCCATCATGGCCGGCGTGGCCAGAGTATCTCCCTGCCCGATAGCCGTCTGCATGGTCAGGCCGTCCGCAATGGCATTTTCCAGCTTAAAGGAACTGGAGTACGACGGAAGCTCCATGGAAAGGCTTTCGTTAAAGTGCAGGCTCTCCGCTGTCTCCATCAGCGCCGTGCTGTTCAGAAGCTCCGTGGCCATCTCTGCAAAGGCACAGTTGCAGGAATTGGCAAAGGCTTCGGCAAAAGTCTGCTGGCCGTGGGCCTCATTGCCGCTGCAGTGAATCGTAAAGCCTCCCTGAGTGTATTCCCCCGTACAATTGAAGGAAAAGTTATCCAGCGTCCCGTATTGCCGCAGATACGCCAGCGACGTAACCATCTTAAAAGTGGAGCCCGGCGGATACAGTCCCTGAAGAGCCCTGTTCAGGAAGGGGCTGCCGCTTCCCTCGCTGTTCAGCTCTTCCCAGTCTTCGGAAACGGTATTGGGATTGAAATCCGGCTTGCTCACATCAGCCAGCACCCGGCCGGTAGACGCTTCCATCACAAATACCGCGCCCCGGTTATCTCCCAGAGCATCGCGGGCCGCCTGCTGCAGAGTTACATTCAGGCTTGTCACTACGTTATCACCGATATTCTTTTCTCCGTTCAGGTCATTCTGCAGCTGCTCTGTCAGATCCGCATGAGAATTAAGAAGAACGTAATTTTCCGTGGATTCCAGGCCGCTGGTGCCGTAGTCGGAATATCCCACTACCTGCGCGAACAGGCTGTCGTAAGGGTATACCCGCGTCTCATTTCCTTCGTCGTCCACATCTGTCCGGGCCAGAACCGTGCCGTCAGAAGCCAGGATGGCGCCCCGCACCACCTGCTCTTCATTAGCGTCCTGACGCCGGTTGTAGGGGCTGCTCAGATAATCGTCTCTCAAAACCACCTGGAAATAGACGGCATAACTGATCAGGCCCAGAAACAGAGCCAGAAACAGATAGGACACGATCACATAGGGCCTACCAGTTAAGACTTTTTTCCGTCTGTTCTTCGATTCTTCTTTCGAGGTCATCTGCCGGCCTCGCTGCTCCGCCCGATCCGGTTCTGCCGCCCGGCGGCGGTCCGTTTCTCTTACCGGTTCGTTTTGGTTTTTTCTGTCTTTTTTCTTCCTCAATCTGCTCATCCTCGTCTTTTCTTAAAATGTAAAGTCCCTGTATGATGGAAAGCATTATGATTGTACACATTACTGAACTGCCCCCGTAGCTGACCAGAGGCAGCGTCACACCGGTCATCGGAATGAATTTCAGAGAAGCGCCGATAGTCAGAAACACCTGAAAGGCATATTCCGTACCGAGACCGATTGCAATCAGCTTATAGAAAGGCTTGCTGAGTTTCATGGCTATATTGACAATCAGAAGATACATGCCCATGCAAAGCAGTATCAGACAGAGTCCGAACAAAATACCCATTTCCTCACAGATCGCCGCAAAAGTAAAATCCTCCTGCGCCAGGGGAATGTTCTCAGGTGATCCGGCAAACAGACCGGTTCCGAACCAGCCGCCGGCGCAGATGCCGAACAGCGCCTGGGCGATCTGATAACCCGTATTCTGATAATCCGCCAGGGGATCCTGCCAGACACTGACCCGGACCCTCACATGGGCAAACAGCCGGTAGGCCACCACCGAAGCCCCTGCAAGGGCCCCCAGCCCCAGGAAGGCATACCTGGCTTTCCTGGTTGCCACATAAACCATAACAATATATGCCACAAAATAGATCAGAGCCGCGCCCAGATCCGTAGACAGCACCAGAATGATTACATGAAGAGCAGCCACAACTGATACTTTCACCACCTGACGGAAGGTCGTAACCTCCTGCAGCATCCCGGCCACAAAAAACACAAATGTAATCTTTACAAATTCGGAGAACTGGAACGTTACCCCGAAGATATTCAGCGAAAGCTTCCCTCCGCCATATGCCTGGGCATAGACGAGAACCGCTCCCAGAAGCAGCACTCCTATTGCCGCATAAACCCAGCTTAAATCCCTCATCAGCCGCACCTTGCGGACGATAACAGGAATCACAAAGGAAATCATCGTGGAAACAGCCACAATGATCAGCTGCCTTACTGCTATTGTGATGTTCAGCCTGGACTGTATGACAAATCCCACGGACAGAAGCATGCACATGGTATTCAGAAGAATCAGCGACGCTTTCCTGTAAATCAGCCGGTACAGCCCCTGGACGATCAGGATATACGCCATGACGCCCACATACATCAGGAGCATATAAACATCGCTGCTCTGAAGGAACATGACCAGATAAGCGGAAAAATTAAACAGAAGCAGCAGAATAATCTGCTTTCTCATAATTCTTCTCCGCGCCCCTTCATTCTTCCGCCGCAGCACCATGAAGGTCTCCAGCGTAAAGAAAACCATCAGAAGCAGCAGCAGATATTTGGATACTTCTACAATAATTTTAACCATAATAACCTCTTATTCCACGCCTCGTCTGTAGTGTCCTCTGGTCCCCCGCACCCGTTTCTCTTCGGCAGGCGGTTTTTCCCCGGATATCCACACCGCCGCAAACTGTCTGGCAGCCTGTTCCGTCTCCCGTCCGTTCTCAACAGTAAAATTCATCCGGAACAAACGGCAGCCGGTCCGCTTCACTGCTCTTGCCTCGTCCAGCAGACAGGAAGGCAGGCTGTTATAGATAATATTATAACAGGAATTGCAGCGGCACGCCACCGGAAACTGTGCGCCCTTCCGGTCCCGCAGCCTCAGAGCCGCAAAGGAACGGCTGCAGCGATCCAGATTTTTCTTCAGACACTGGGCTGAAATCATCATGGGCGCCCGGCCGTAGACGATCATTTCGCTGGAATGATTGTCCCGCCTGGCGATCTCTTTTCCGTTTAATTCCAGAGGAACAGTATTTCTCCGGATTCCCGCTTCTCTCCAGAATCCTTCCGCCTCATTCTGAAAAGTATAAACCCCCGCATCCAGGACTGCAAGCTCTCCCTGTCCACGGCGGAGAAGCAGAGCCGCGCTTTCCAGATTTCTCACAAGCACACCGTCCAGGCCGGCATCTTCCAGGCCATCCAGCAGCCTCTCACAGGCCGGAACCTCCCCGATCCTTGTCACATACGGCAGTGCAAGCCGGATTTTCCTTCCGCCGGACTGTAGCCGCTGTATTTTCCTCCGGAGCTCTTCCAGAGCCTGTTCCGGCAGATTTTTCTTCAGAAACGGCTCTGCCGGCAGATATATCCCTGTGACGCCATTAACCCTTTCCAGCGCTGCCAGCTGTTCCTCTGTCTCCACAGATGCCCACAGCTCCGGCGGCGCCACAGCTTCTTCTCCAATATGCAGCCTGTCCTCCGGCAGACCTGCTCCGGAAAGCGACTTTCCAGAATAATCCGACATCTCCTCCGGAGTATCCGGCGCTTCCCGCCGGAACCGTCTCAGTATTTTTTCTTCCAGTTTCTCCAGAGCGCCCCGCCGAAGGCTGTTCAGCAGCTGAACCGGAACGAAAAGCCCTTCTTCCATTTCAATGTCCAGCTTCCCGAAACAGAAAAGACTGTTTCCTGTCTTTTCCAGCTGTCTTCTGACACGCTCCCGGTCCACCGGACGACTGTCAGCCTGCTCTACTCCAATGCGCTCTTCTGCTGCCGTAACGCCGCCTCCGGAGACCTCCAGCACGGCCGGCTGTCCGGCAGCCAGAAAGGCTTTTCCGGATATGGCTGTCTGGACCTTTCTGCTTATCCATCTGTCCCGAACCTGCAGGTAGATCTGTTCGGTTCCGGTCTGCCTGGCCGTCTCTCTGTTATTACAGAGCGCTACCATGGCGCGTCCGTTCCTCTGCCTGTAATAGCTCTGATTAAAGCCATCCCTGTTAAACAGTCCGTGCAGGAACTCAAGATCCTCCCGCTCCACCCGGTATCCGGCGGGATTCTCCGCCAGCAGATCCAGATATTTTCGGTAGACGCCCACAACGCCTGCCGTATATTCAGGCCTTTTCATCCTTCCTTCAATTTTCAGCGATGACACACCCGCCCGGATTATTTCCGGAAGCAGCTCCACAGTACACATATCCTTCATATTTAAAGGATACGCTGTTTTTCCACTGTTTAATCGTTTACCGTCCTCAAATACCTCCCAGGGAAGACGGCAGGGCTGGGCACATCTTCCCCGGTTGCCGCTTCTTCCGCCGATCAGGCTGCTCATCAGGCACTGGCCCGAATAGCAGTAACAGAGCGCTCCGTGAACAAAGCATTCTATTTCCATGCCCGTCCGGTCATAAATAGCGCGGATTTCCTTAAGGGACAGCTCCCTGGCCGGCACTATCCGCTTCACCCCGTATCTCCGCAGAAGCTCCGCTCCCTCCGGCCCCGTGACCGTCATCTGAGTGCTGGCGTGGAGGGGAAGCTCCGGAAACTGCTTCCGCAGCACAGCCAGAACTCCGAAATCCTGAACAATAACGCCGTCCAGGCCTTCCCGGTAAAAGGGCAGCATATACTCATACAGTTCCTCCAGCTCCCTGTCCTTCAGGAGTGTATTCACCGTCATATACAGTTTTTTTCCAAGCAAATGCACACGGTCAATAGCACGGCACAACTGTTCCTGATCCAGATTTTCCGCATAGGCTCTGGCGCCAAACCGGCTGCCGCCCACATAAACCGCATCTGCCCCGGCAGACAGCGCGGCCTCAAAGGCCTCAAAGGAACCGGCCGGAGCCAGTAATTCCACTTTCATTCTGATTTTTCCCCGCTCTCAAAAACAGAGGGATGCCGCAAAACAACTGTTCTGTGACACCCCCGTATGTTCATCACTTCAGCAAATCTTCCAGTTCCGTATTCAGCTTTTCCACCTGAAGCTTCAGGCTGTCCCGTTCCTTCTGCATCTGTTCGAACTCCTGCTTCATTTTGTCAATCTGAATCTGCGCCGCAATCAGATCATGCTTCACATCATACGCTTCCCGGTCCTTGGACTCCATATCGTCCTCCATGGCGTCTGCCTGATCCTTAGCCTTAAAATAATCATCCGCAATATTCAGCGCCAGAAGTGTGCTCCTGGTATCGGGTGACTGACGGTTATAGCCGGGCAGCATGGAAAGCTCCGTAATCTTATTATTCAGGTAAGACGCGACCCTCTGCAGGTATTCCTCGCTCTCATAGCCGCTCAGCGTAACAATTTTTCCATCTATCAGAACCTTGATCGTATTTTTTGCTGCCATCCAAAGTATTCTCCTTTATTCATCTTTCTTCCATATTACCTCGAAATCCGATGAAAAACAACCTTTTTCTAACTCTCCTCCGGCATGGAAAGCCCCATATGCCGGTATGCCAGAGCCGAAGCCGTACGCCCTCTGGGCGTCCGGTTCAGGAAGCCGTTTTTTATCAGATAGGGTTCATAGACGTCCTCTATGGTACCGCTGTCCTCTCCGATGGCCGCAGCCAGCGTATCCAGCCCCACAGGACCTCCCCCGAATTTTTCAATAACGGTGGACAGCAGCAGCCGGTCCGTCTGATCCAGGCCATAGCGGTCCACCTCCAGCAGATCCAGCGCAAGGGATGCCACTTCTTTTGTAATCTTTCCGTCATACTGCACCTGGGCAAAATCCCGGACCCGTTTCAGCAGCCGGTTGGCAAGCCTTGGAGTTCCCCTGGACCGCCGCGCCAGCTCCATGGCTCCCTCCGGCTCGATCTCCACGCCCAGAATTGCAGCCGAATGAAGAATGATCTGCTGGAGCTCCCGATCTGTATAGAACTCCAGATGATGAATAACACCGAACCGGTCCCGCAGAGGCGCCGTCAGAAGCCCTGCCCTGGTAGTAGCGCCCACCAGGGTAAACCGGGGCAGCTCCAGCCGGATAGAGCGCGCTGAACTCCCCTTGCCGATCATAATATCAATGGCAAAGTCCTCCATGGCAGGGTAAAGCACTTCCTCCACCTGGCGGTTCAGCCTGTGGATCTCATCCACAAACAGCACGTCTCCCTCCTGGAGATTGTTCAGGATGGCCGCCATCTCCCCGGGCTTCTCAATAGCCGGCCCCGACGTTACCTTCATATGGACGCCCATTTCGTTAGCGATGATCCCGGCCAGTGTGGTCTTACCCAGTCCCGGCGGGCCGTAGAACAGTACATGATCCAGAGAATCGCCTCTCTGCTTCGCCGCCTCTATATATATACGGAGATTTTTCTTGGCTTTTTCCTGTCCAATGTAATCGTCCAGGGTCTGAGGCCGAAGCCCGCCCTCGATCCGCCGGTCCTCCTCCGTAATTTCCGTTTCTATGATTCGTCTCTCCATTTTGTTTCCCATCCGTCTCTTTCCAAAAAGCCCGTCAGAAAATGAATTTCAGAGCTGCCTTCAGAAGCGCTTCCGTATCCATCTGCTCCGCGCCTTCCACTTTCTTCACCGCCTGCATGGCCTCCGCTGCGGAATAGCCCAGAGCCGTCAGCGCCTGTATGGCCTCCGCCGCGGCGCCTCTGTCCGTATTTTCCGCCAGGACATCCTCCTGTCCGTGGGCCAGCTTCTTTTCAAAGGCATCCTCCAGCCGGAACTTGTCCTTCAGCTCCAGGATCAGCTTCTGAGCCGTTTTCTTTCCAATTCCCGGCGCTTTGGCGATAGCTGCCGCATCGTCTGAGAGAACGGCAAAGCGCAGATTGTCCGCGGAAATCACCGACAGGATGTTCATAGCCCCTTTCGGCCCGATGCCGCTCACATTCAGAAGCAGCCGGAACACTTCCAGATCGTCCCTGGTGTAAAAGCCGTACAGCTGCATATCATCCTCTTTGACCTGCAGATGCGTATAGATCTTTACCTGATCCCCCTTATGCGCGTTCCGGTCCAGAAGGGCGGCCGGCATGTTGATCCGGAAGCCCATCCCGCCGTGATCCAGCAGAATGCTGTTCTCTTCGATTTCCTCAATAACGCCTTTGATATATCCGATCATGTTTTTCTGCTCCCTTTACCGATCTTCTTCAGCCGCTTCTCCATCTCGCCGGCCAGCACGCCGATCAGCGCTCCCGTGACCACCCCGGCCACCAGAAGTACCGTCAGATAATAGAATATCCTAAAGTTGCTGACCACAAAGGAGGCCACAAAAAGCTGTCCCACATTGTGGAACACGCCGCCGGCGATACTGACGCCAACAATGCTGAACCGTCCGGTCCTCTTCAGCAAAATCATCACCGCCAGGCTTATGAGACCACCCGCCGCTGAAAAAGCCAGGCTGAACAGGCTGCCAAACAGAAAGGCATTCAGCACAATCCTCACCGCCGAAACAGCGGCCGCCTCCCGCCCTCCGTAAAGGTACAGCGCCAGCACCACGGCCAGGTTCGCCAGCCCCAGCTTCATGCCCGGAACCGTCACAAAAACGGGAATCAGGCTTTCCACATATCCCAGAAGCATGGCCGCCGCCGCAAAAAGGCCCAGATATGCCGTTTTTCTGCCCATAGTTTCTCCTCCAGCTTACTTCTCCGTCAGGACGCCACCGTGTCCACCGGCGCACCTTCCTCATAACCGCCCACGGACAGCACCACCCGGTTGGGCAGGCAGATAATATTTCCGCCATGCTCTCCCACAGACGCCTGATGGACGCAGAGCTGGTCCGGGCAGTCCGCCCAGATCATGGACACCTCTCCGCCTTCGATGCGGCAGATATTGCCGTCTCTGATTTCTATCGTCTGATCCTCCTGCAGGCTGTATGTGCCGTAGGCTTCGCCGTCCACAGTGATTTCCAGAACGTTTCCGGGCTCGATCAGCATATTCCGTACCAGAAAAAATAAAAGAGCTGCCGCCAGAACGATTCCAACCAAAAGAAAATCATGTTTTTTCATACCGTTTATCTTATCACAGGCTCTCTGTATCTGACAAGTCCTGCATCTCTTCAAAGAACACTTCAGCCTCGGGAAAGGACTGCAGCAGCTCCTCCGCCTGCTCCCTGCCCAGCAGGAGGCAGGTAGTGCTCAAAGCGTCTCCCAGAAGAGAATTGTCGCTTACCACTGTCACCTGGGCCAGTCCGTTCTCCACGGGATAACCCGTATCCGGATCCAGAACATGATGGTAAATAATCCCGTCAAGTTCAAAATACCTCTCATATATGCCGGAGGATACCACAGATTGCCCGGACACCTCAATAACCCTGTCCGTCACGCCCCGGTCAGCGAAAGGTACCTGGATGCCTACCCGCCAGGGAGAGCCGTCCGGCCTGCTGCCCACTGTATGTACGTTCCCGCCCAGATTGATGAGCGCGCTTCCGATGCCCTGTCCCTCCAGCCAGGCTTTCAGCCGGTCAGCAGCGTAGCCCTTGGCCAGGGCTCCCAGATCCAGCTCCGTATCCTCCCGGTCGAAGGTCAGAGTATTCCCGTCCAGATGAACAGACGACGCATCCACACGGCTGACAGCCTCCTGAAGAGCCGTCTCATCCGGCAGCTCTGCCGTGCCGTCAGTGAAGTCCCACAGCTCCAGGACAGGTGCAATGGTGATATCCAGCCTGCCTCCGGAAATTTCATAAAATTCCAGTCCAAAGGCAATAACCTCCGCCAGCTCATCGGAGATCTCCACCGTATCCGTTTCCCGGTGATTGACACGGTAAAGCTCGCTGTCCGGGCTTGTGCGGCTGAAGGTGTTTTCAATCTCCTGACACAGCTCCATACAGCCGTCCAGTACCGCCTGTCCTTCCTCCTGGCTTCCCGCGGCCACCGTAATGGAAATGGCAGTATCAAAATAAAGGCCGTCCTCCGTCAGAACGGCCTCCTCATTTTCGCCGCCTGCCCCTTCCCCGCAGCCCGAAAGGGCCGGCAGAAGGGCAAGACAGCACAGAATTCCCAACGCTTTTCTCACCTGACTATACATCCTCTGGGACATTCCTCCATACAGGTTCCGCAGCCTGTACACAGGCTGCCGTCAATATGCGCCACATTGTCCGTCACGGTTACTGCGCCGGCCGGACAGTTTTTTTCACACTTTTTGCAGCCGATGCAGCCCGCGTCGCAGCTGTCCATAACGGCTTTTCCCTTATCCTTCGACGCGCACTGCACATGGCAGCCGTTTTCCGTATAGGGAATCAGCTCGATCAGCCCGCGGGGGCATGTCTTTACGCAGGCGCCGCAGGCCTTGCAGCGCTCCTGATCCACCAGGGCAACGCCATTCACGATATGAATCGCGTCAAACTGGCAGGCATTCACGCAGGATCCAAAGCCCAGACAGCCGAAGGCGCAGCTCTTAGGGCCGCCGCCCGGCACGTAAGCCATCATGGCGCAGTTCTCCACGCCTGTATACGCATAATTGTTTCGCGTCTTATCACAGGTGCCGCCGCAGCGGACGAAAGCCGTCATCCGCACGGTCTCCGCCACCTCTTCGCCCATGATTTTTCCAATCTCCCGGGCCACTTCCATGCCGCCCACCGGGCAGGCCGTCACAGGCGCGCTGCCATTTACAATAGCCTCCGCCACGCCGTCACAGCCGGGATAGCCGCAGCCGCCGCAGTTATTGCCGGGAAGCGCCTCCCGGACTGCCTCGATCCGCTCGTCGGTCTTTACCTCGAATTTCTTTCCGGCAATTCCCAGAAGGAACCCGATCAGAAGGCCCGTGCCTCCTACCACCAGAACGGAAATGATAACCGAACTCATACTCTGATCCGCTCCTTTCTATATGATACCGGAAAATCCGTAGAACGCCATGGACATCAGCATGGCCGTCAAAAGCACCATGGGCATGCCCCGGAAGGGCTTCGGCACATCGTTGTGCTCCATCTTCTCCCGGAGCCCCGCCATCAGCACGATGGCCACCGTAAAGCCCACTGCCGTTGCAAAGCCGTTTACCGTTCCCTCCAGGATTGTGTAGTCGTTCTGTACGTTGATCAGCGCGACGCCCAGCACCGCGCAGTTGGTGGTGATCAGAGGCAGATATACGCCCAGAGCCCGATACAGGGCGGGAACGCTTTTCTTCAGAAACATCTCCACCAGCTGAACCAGGGCGGCGATCACCATAATGAATACGATTGTCTGCAGATATACAATTCCCGTGGGTACCAGAATAAATTTGTAAATCAGCCCGGCACAGAGGGAGGATAAGGTCAGAACGAAAATAACCGCACCGCCCATGCCCGCGGCCGTTTTCATTTTCTTGGAGACTCCCAGAAAGGAGCACAGCCCCAGGAACTGGCTCAGCACCACGTTATTGACAAAGGCCGCACCCACAGCAATCATCAGTAATTCCTGCATATGCACACCTCCTTATAAATTCTTTCCCGCACAGGAAGAGTTGCCGCAGCCGGCGCAGCCGCCGCTTCCGCAGCCGCCTGAGGGCTTTCCGTCCTTCTTTGGCTTTCCGGCCCGGATTTTATTGAGCAGGGCCGTCAGAAGGGCCAGCACCAGAAACGCGCCCGGCGCCTGAATAAAGATTCCCACGGGCTCATAGCTCTCCGGAAGCACCTGGAAGCCCAGCAGCGTCCCCGCTCCGATGATCTCCCGTACAGCGCCGATGGCCACCAGGCCCACAGTAAACCCAAGTCCCATGCCGATTCCGTCAAAGATAGAGGGAATCACCTTATTCTTGCCCGCATAGGCCTCCGCCCGCCCCAGAATGATGCAGTTCACAACGATCAGCGGGATATAGATGCCAAGAGCATCGTTGAGGCTCGGAATGTAGGCGCTCAGCAAAAACTCCACAATCGTCACGAAGGATGCCACAATGCCGATATAGGCCGGCATCCGTACGCCGTCCGGAATAAACTTCCGAAGAGCGGAAATCATCAGGTTGGACACGGTGAGAATCACCGTGGTCGTCAGGCCCATTCCGATTCCGTTCATCATAGACGTGGTCACGGCCAGGGTGGGACACATGCCGATCATCATGACAAAGGTGGGATTTTCTTTCACAAGGCCGTTATACAGCCGTTCCGCCGGTGTATTTTTCTTCATCAGGACTCCCCTCCTTCCGCCAGCACCCGATAGGCCGCCAGGCCGGCATTGACGCCGTTTGTCACAGCATTTGTCGTAACCGTGGCTCCGCTGATGGCGTCAATTTCATTGTCCGCGGACGCTCCGGTCTTAGTATAGGCGATGCTCTCCGCCTGGATGCCTGCAAACTGCTGCTTGAAATCATCCGTGTCGGCCCGCATGCCCAGGCCGGCCGTCTCCTCAATGCTCAGGAAGGAAATCCCCCGAATGGTTCCATCCGCAGAAAGGCCCAGAGTAAACTGTATATCTCCGCCATACCCCTCTCCCGTGGTCACGGTAAATACATAGCCTGTCAGAGCGCCGCTTCCGTCCAGGCCCTCGGCTACGCCGTCGACAGTCTCCCCGGTCAGCCCGGCCTCTGATATGGCCTCCGCAAATTTCTCCGACAGGCCGTCCGAGGAGAGATCCAGCTCTTCAAAGCTCTCGGCATCGGGCAGCACCTCCGCGTAAGCCTCCTGCTGCTTTCTTCGCTCCTGAGCCGCAATGGGCTCCAGGGTGATCTCATGGACCAGCCCCAGCACCAGGCCCAGCACCACCGTAATCAGCGTCAGCGCCAGAGTGTTTTTCACTATTTTTTTCATTTATCCGCGCCTCCCTTCCGCTTTATGCCGAAGCCTCCCGGCAGGGTCAGCCGTTCGATCAGCGGCACCAGCAGATTGGAAAAGATAATCGCGTAGGACACGCCCTCTGCCGAACCGCCGAAGAAGCGGAACAGCCCGGTCATAATACCCAGTATGATACCATAGACGATCTGTCCTGTACGTGTTATAGGCCGGGTAACGTAATCCGTGGCCATAAACCATGCTCCCAGCATCAGGCCGCCGCCGCAGAGCTGTGCTGCCAGCCAGGGAAAATCCATTCCATGGCCGCCGGCCAAAAGGGCAAACACCGAGAAGCTCCCCAGGTAGGCCAGGGGAACCGTAAGCCGGATAACGCCCGTAATCACCAGGAAAATCCCGCCGGCCAGCAGGGCCAGGGTACAGGTCTCTCCAATGGTGCCCCTCGTCGTTCCCAGGAACATGGAGAGCAGATCGAAGCTGCCGCCGCCTTTAATTTCCGCCAGCGGCGTGGCGCCCGATACCGTATCCACGATCTTGTTCAGGGTGCCGTCCGACACGGCGAAGCTGGTCATCCGGGCTGAAAAAGAAATCATCAGAAAGCACCGTCCGGCCAGGGCAGGATTCATGAAATTCTGGCCCAGCCCGCCGAAGAGCTGCTTCACCACCAGAATGGCAAAAACGCTTCCGAGAACCGGCATCCACAGCGGCACCAGCGGCGGCAGGTTCATACCCAGCAGAAGTCCCGTCACCACGGCGCTTCCGTCGCCCACAGTTACCGGACGTTTCATCAGCCTCTCATATATGTATTCCGTCAGCACAGCGGCGCCGATGGACACTCCCAGCACCGCCGCCGCATAGGGGCCGTTCAGCCAGACGCCAAAGCAGGCCGCCGGCCACAGGGCGATGATCACCAGCAGCATGATCGTGCTGGTTTTCGCCTTTGAGCGCACATGCGGCGAAGAGGACACATGCAATAGTTTTTCCATCTCTCTCCTCCTCTACTTCTTCTTTCTCTTATCCAGTATCATTTTCCGCATGGATTTGATGGACTGGGTCAGCTGGCGCTTGGCCGGGCAGACGTAGCTGCAGCAGCCGCATTCACAGCACTCCATTCCATGGTATTTCAGGAAATTTTCTTCTTCTCCGTGGTCGGCAAATACGGCCAGCCTGGCCGGAAGCACCTGTCCCGGGCAGACTTCGGCACAGCGTCCGCAGTTGATGCAGGCCGAGGGCTCCATGGCCGACACCTCATCTGCCGTCAGAGCCAGCAGAGCTGACGAGGTTTTCGTCACAGGGATCTGTAAATCGAAAATGGCATTTCCCATCATGGGGCCTCCGATAATCAGCTTCTCCGCCTGGTTTTTCAATCCGCCTGCCGCTTCCAGCACCTCCGAGAAAAGCATACCCACAGGCGCCAGGAAATTGCCCGGGGATGAAACCGCATCTCCGGTCACCGTCAGTATCCTGCCCATCAGCGGCTCGCCCAGAACCACAGCCCGGTATATGGCCGCCACCGTATCCACGTTGTCCACAATGCAGCCCGCATCTGCCGGGAGCATGGACGAATTAATCTTTCTTCCTGTAACGGCGTAGATCAGCATCCGCTCCGCTCCCTGGGGATACTTCGTTTTCAGCAGCTTCACATCGATCCTGTCCTCCGGACGGAGGCACTTTTTCAGCGCCTGGGCGCAGTCCCTCTTGTTATCCTCCACGCAGATGCAGCCACGGGCCTTCGGAAACAGCTTCAGCACAATCCGCAGCCCCTCTGTCACCTGGTCCGGCTCCTCCAGCATCCGCCGGTAATCGCTGGTCAGGTACGGCTCGCACTCTGCGCCGTTGACCAGTATGGTATCAATCTGCTCCGGATCCTTCGGGGCCAGCTTCACATGGGTGGGAAAGCCTGCGCCTCCCATTCCCACAATGCCGGCCTTCCGGATCCGGTTTAAGATCTCTTCTCCCTTCAATTCCTCCCATTCAGCCTTTTCATACGGCACTTCCTCCATCAGGCGGTCATTCTCCACCACAATGCAGTCGCAAAAGCTCCCCGCCGCCATCCGCATGGGCCGGATACCTGTCACAGTTCCGGACACGCTGGCATAAACCGGCGCCGACACGAATCCTCCGGCCTCCGCGATCATCTGCCCCCGCAGCACCCGGTCGCCTTTCTGCACCAGCGGCACAGCCGGCGCGCCGATATGCTGAGACAGCGGGAAATACAGCGTATCCCCCGCCTCCACCGGAACCACTTCTCTGTTCTTCGAAAGCGCTTTTCCGTCATCCGGATGGATGCCGCCCCGAAATGTCAACAATCCCATCCTTTCATCCTCCTTCAAGTTTGTACAACAGTTCCGTCTTTTACTTTCTCAAAAATCTATGATATTATAGCACAGTAAGGAGAAGAATACCATGCTTATTTCTGACGATACCTTTGAACCAGGCGCGCGGAATATTCCCCCCGCCCTGCTGCCCGGAGGAGACCTTTCCTCCGTCGTTTTCTTTGATATTGAGACCACCGGCCTGTCCTGGCGGACTTCTCATCTGTACCTGATCGGCGCCGCCTGGATGGACGGCTCCGTCTGGCACATACGCCAGTGGTTTCTGCAGAAGCCTTCTGAGGAACCGGGGCTTCTGGATCAGTTTTCCGATTTCCTGAAGGGCTTTTCCCGGCTCATCCATTACAACGGCCAGACTTTCGACCTGCCCTACCTCCGCCATAAGTACAGCTTTTACCGGAGGAGCTGCCCGCTGGACGCCCCGGAGAGCACGGATCTGTACCGGCTCCTGCAGCCCTTCCGGAAGCTGTTCTCCCTCTCTTCACTGAAGCAGAAGGATGTGGAGCGGCTTCTGGCCTTTCCCCGGCAGGACCGCATGGACGGCGGCGAGCTGATCGGCTGCTACCGGGAATACCTGCAGACCGGCTCCGAAGAGCTGTACCGGCTGATGCTGCTTCACAACCACGACGACGTGCTGGGGATGGTCTCCCTCCTGCCCCTGCTGGCCTGTCCCGCCCTGTTCCGCGGGCACTTCGCCGCGGCGGATGCCCTGCAGGCAGGCGACGAGCTGCAGCTTCTGCTCCTGCCGGAGCTGCCCCTGCCGCTCCCCCTGCGGGCGGAAAACGAGCTCTGTTCTCTCGCTGCCGAGGGAAATCACGCCTGCATCACTGTTCCGGGCGTCCGGGAGACGATGAAGCACTTCTTCCCCGACTATAAAAATTACTTTTATCTGCCCCTGGAGGATACTGCCGTTCACAAAAGCATCGGCATCTATGTGGACGCGGAACACCGGCAGAAGGCAAAGGCAGACACCTGCTATCAGAAGACGGAAGGCCTGTTCTTCCCCCAGCCGGCGGTACGGTTTCAGCCGGACTTCTATCGTGAATACCGGCAGGCTCCGTCCTTCTTCCGGATTGAAAACAGCTGGCCCGGAAATGAACAAGAGCTGAAAAACTATGCCTGTGACCTGCTGCAGCGGCTGCTCTGAGGGCAGGACATTACACATATATTTTCGCACACAACAGGAGGAGGCTGCAGAAACCCCGCAGGTTTCGACAGCCTCCTCCTGATTTATCCATCTTCTTTTTTTATTCCTCTTCCGGAGCTTCCTCCACCGGAGCTGCATTCTCCAGAGCCTTCATGCTCAGAGAAATCTTTCTCTCCTCTCCGTTGAAATCCACTACCTTAGCCTGAATCATCTGTCCTACAGACAGAATATCCGACGGCTTCTCCACATGCTCCCTGGAAATCTGGGATACATGCAGCAGTGCATCAACGCCGGGCTCCAGCTCCACAAAAGCGCCAAAATCCGTCATACGGGCCACACGGCCTTCCACAATGCTTCCCGCCGCATATTTCTCATCTGCGTTCAGCCACGGATTCTCCTCCGGGAACTTCAGGCTCAGGGCGATCTTATCTCCGTTAATGTCCTTGATCAGAACCTTCAGCGGCTCACCCACCTTGAATACTTTCTTGGGATTCTCCACACGGCCCCAGGACATCTCGGAAATATGAAGCAGTCCGTCCGCTCCGCCCAGATCGATGAACGCGCCGAAATCGGTCACATTCTTTACGGTACCTTCCACCACATCGCCAGGCTGAATCCGCGCGAACAGCTCTTCCTGCAGCTTCGCCTTCTCAGCCAGAATGAGCTGCTTCCTGTCACCGATAATTCTTCTTCTTCTGGGATTGAATTCCGTAATAACAAATTCAATCTCCTGATCCGCATATTTGCTCAGATCCTTCTCATAGGTGTCTGACACCAGGCTGGCCGGGATGAATACTCTCGTCTCTTCCACAACCACGCTGAGTCCGCCGTTCAGCACCTGTGTTACCTTCGCCTTCAGAACCTCATGATTCTCAAACGCTTCTTCCAGTCTCTTATTTCCCTTTTCTGCCGCGAGTCTCTTATATGTTAAAAGAACCTGGCCCTCTCCGTCGTTTACCTTCAGAACCTTGACTTCCATCTTGTCGCCAGGCTTCGCAACAGCGGTAAGGTCGACTGAAGAGTCGTTGGAATACTCATTCTTCGTCAGGATACCGTCAGCCTTATAGCCGATATTGAGAATAATCTGGTCTTCCTTCACGTCAATAACGGTTCCTTCGACCACTTCTCCGTTCCTGATTGTCTTAAATGATTCATCCAGCATCTGTTCAAAACTTAATTCCGACATGTTTTTGAACCTCCTCAATTATTTTATTTGGGGTAGACGCCCCTGCTGTAATACCTACGTGACGAAATGATTGAAAAGGCTTTGAATCCAAATCAACGAGTGTCTCTACAAAGTAAGTATTTTTGCACTCCCTACTGCAAATCTCGTACAGCTTCTGCGTATTGGAACTATGCCTGCCGCCGATGACAATCATAGCATCTACCGTCCGCGCAATCCTACGCGCCTCCGACTGTCTTTCCTCTGTCGCATTACAGACTGTATTTATAACATTACCATCATAACCCTTTTTTGAAAAAATTTCAACTAATTCTTCAAATTTGGTGTAATTAAATGTCGTCTGGGCCACCAGAACCGCAGCCTTGCCTGCAGAAAGCGGAAGCCGCTCCATATCTCCCGGTCGGGAAACCACCCAGACCGGCCCTTCCGCCCAGCCCCGGATCCCCTCTACTTCCGGGTGACTCTCGTCTCCGGCAATAATCACAGCTGCGCCCTTCCGGCTCTCTTCCATGACAATCCTGTGGATTTTCTTCACAAAGGGGCAGGTGGCATCCACCAGCTCCAGCCCCCGGGCCTCTATCTTCTCCTGAATTCTCCGGGGTACGCCATGAGAGCGAACAATTACCGTACCTTCTGAAATAGATTCCAGCTCCTCTTCCGCATGAATCACCCGGACACCCAAAGCCTCCAGATCCCGGACCACCTGATCATTATGTATGATCGGTCCATAGGTGTAAACCGGTTTCTTTCCTTCCTTCACCTGGTGATAAACCTGCTCCACCGCCCGGCGGACGCCAAAGCAGAAGCCGGCGCTTTTCGCCACAGTGACCTTCATGCCTCTCTCTCCTTCTTCAGCTCCAGGATTCTCTCCACAACTTCTTCCGCTGTCATCTGAGATGAATCCACCATCACCGCGTCCTCCGCCTGGCGCAGAGGAGACAGCTTCCGGGTTATATCCTGCTCGTCTCTCCGACGGATATCTTCCTCAATTTCATTCAGATCTGCCGCCTGGCCTTTTTCCTCCAGTTCCAGGAACCGACGGCGGGCACGTGTGGCCACACTTGCCGTCAGATAGATCTTAAGCGGCGCGTCCGGCAGCACAGAAGTGCCGATATCACGCCCGTCCATCACCACGTCCTGGGTCCTTGCCAGCTCCTTCTGGAGCTGTGTAAGTTTCTTCCTGACCGCGGAAAATGCGCTGGTGGAAGAAGCCAGCATTCCGGCCTTTTCTGTCCGGATGCTCTCTGTTACATCCTCCCCGTTCAGCCAGACCTTCTGTCCGGCATCTTCACAGGTAAGCCGGATATCCGCGCCGCCGCAGACAGCCTCCACAGCCTCCTCCGGTCCGCCGTCCGCGCCCTTTGACGCCAGATAAAGCCCCATGGCCCGGTACATGGCACCCGTATCCACATAGACATAATTCAGCCTCCTGGCTACCTCTTTTGCCACAGTGCTCTTCCCGGCTCCGGCAGGGCCGTCAATCGCAATCTGAAAACTCATACTACTCCTTTCCGGCAGCCGACAGGGCTGCTGCTCTGGCCGTGGCCCAGGCAATCTGGAGATTAAAGCCTCCCGTCACCCCGTCCACGTCCAGCACTTCACCAATAAAATAAAGATTTTTTTTCTTCCTGGATTCCATAGTGGAAGGATTGATTTCCCGGACATTGACGCCGCCCTGGGTAATAATGGCCTCCTGCCAGCCCCGAGTTCCTGTAATGGTAAACGGAAAATGGCGGATCTTCTCTGCGAAGCCCTCCCGCTCCTGCCGCGTAATCTCATGCACTGGCTTGTCTCCCGGGATTCCGCCCAGCTCCAGCATTACCGGGAGCAGCCGGGCCGGAAAGAGCGGCGCAGCGGCGTTTTTGAACTGCCGGTTCCTTGCGCAATCGAACTCCCGCAGAAGGCGGGCGTCCAGCTGCTCGTCTGAAAGGGCCGGCTTCAGATCGATCTCAGCGGAGAGGAAGCCGTCCTTTAAGTATCTGCCGATGTAGGAGCTGGCGGACAAAGCTAAGGGACCGCTGATGCCGAAATGGGTGAACAGCATCTCGCCGAAGCCCTCGAAATACGTCTTTTTCCCCCGGCCGATCTTCAGCGACACATTCCGGAGAGAGAGACCCTGCAGTCTGGGGATATACTCTTCCGCCGTGACCAGGGGCACCAGCGCCGGACGGGGCTCCTGCACCGTATGACCTGTGCTTTCCGCAAACCGGTACCCGTCGCCGGTGGAGCCCGTGGAACGGTAAGAGCAGCCGCCCGTAGCCACGATCACGCTGTCTCCCCGGACCCGGGATCCGTCCTCCAGCACGAGGCCCGCAGCCGC
>DVJR01000128.1 GCA_018716575.1 Candidatus Scatomonas merdavium
GTTTGACAGGGCTGCCCGCAGTTATTATAATGAAATGGAAAAGACAAAGGAGTCTGTTTGTTTCACTGGACAAGCAGACTTTTTCTGTTCTGTGCAGAGAAAGGAGACAGATATGCTGATTAAAAATGTTCGCATTGAAAATGCGGAAATACCGGTGGATATCCGGATAGAGGATGGAAAATTTCAGACAATCCGGGCGGGGCTTACACCTGCGGAGGGAGAAGAGGTCATTGACGGAGGCGGCCATCTGCTGCTGCCGCCGTTTATTGAGTCACATATTCATCTGGACACCTGCCTGACGGCGGGAGATCCCTGCTGGAACGAAAGCGGCACCCTGTTTGAAGGGATCGCCTGCTGGGCAAAAAGAAAGGCGAAGCTGACCAGGGAGGACATTCGGGAGCGGGTGGAGAAAACGCTGCGGCTGCAGATCGCAAACGGTATTCAGTATGTCCGGACACATGTGGATGTGACAGATCCGACGCTGGTGGCGCTGGATACCCTGCTGGAGCTGAAGGAGGAATGGAAGGATCGGATGACGCTGCAGATTGTGGCCTTCCCCCAGGAGGGTATTCTTTCCTACCCCAACGGCGCGGAGCTTCTGGAGGAAGCAGTGCGGCGGGGAGCCGATGCGGTGGGAGCGATTCCGCACTATGAATTTACCCGGGAATACGCCGTGGAATCCCTGAATCTGGCCATGAAGCTGGCGGAAAAATATGACCGGCTGGTGGATGTGCACTGTGACGAAATAGACGATGAGAATTCCAAGGGGCTGGAGACCCTGGCCTGCCGGGCTTACGAATCCGGAATGAAGGATCGCGTGACGGCAAGCCACACGACGGCCATGCATTCCTACAACAATGCCTATACGCTGAAGCTGTTCCGGCTTCTGGCCTTAAGCGATATCAATTTCATTTCCAATCCCCTGGTCAACACCCATCTCCAGGGCAGGATGGACACATATCCGAAGCGGCGGGGAATCACCCGCGTAAAAGAGCTGCTGGAAAACGGCAATACGGTAGCTTTCGGCCATGATGATGTGCAGGATCCCTGGTATCCGCTGGGCAACGGCAATATGATGGACGTAGTGTCCATGGGATTGCATGTCTGCCAGATGATGGGGTATCCGGAGATCCTGAATTCCTATGAGCGGGTGACGACCCACGCGGCCCGTGCCCTTCATCTGGGAGACAGCTACGGGATCCGGGAGGGCAATCCGGCCAGCTTTATTCTTCTGGATGCCGGGAATTTCTATGAGGCGCTGAACACTCACGCGGTGGTCCTGTATTCCTTCCGGGAGGGCCGGAAGCTGGTGGAATCTGTACCGGCCAGAAGAACACTCTGCTTCTGAAAAACAGCTTATAGAAAAGCGGTTTCAGAAAAACGGCTTATATAAAAACGGCGATTTGACATTTTCGGGCCCGGAAGATATAGTATACTGGAACAGAGAATGCCGTCTTTTGCCGGAGGCAGGCGACGGCAGGTGAAGGGATACTGCCATGGGAAAGATTTTTTATATTATGGGGAAGAGCGCTACGGGAAAGGATCATCTGTATGAAGCGCTGATTGGCCGGGAAGAGCTGAACCTGCATCCGGTTGTGCTCTATACCACCCGTCCTATCCGGAAAGGAGAGAGGGACGGACGGGAATATTATTTTGTCAATGTGGAAAAACTGGTGCAGCTGCGGCTGGCCGGAAAAATCATAGAGGAGCGGATGTACAATACCGTGCAGGGCCCCTGGTACTATTTTACGGCGGATGAGGGTCAGTTCCGGCTGGAAGTGGAGGATTATATTGGCATCGGAACTCTGGAATCCTATGAGAAAATAAAGGCCTATTTCGGGCCGGAGCAGGTGATTCCCCTGTATGTAGAGACAGAGGACGGCATCCGGATCAGGCGGGCTCTGCGGCGTGAAGAAAAGCAGGCAAAGCCCGGATATGAGGAAATGTGCCGCCGTTTTCTGGCAGACTGCGAGGATTTTTCTGAAGAAAAGATTGCGGAGGCCGGAATCGAAAAGCGTTTCCAGAATAACGGCGAGTTTGGAGCCTGCCTGGAGGAGCTGGCGGCTTACATAAAAAAAGTGCAAAATAACGCTGTATCTTAAAAAGAAATGTGGTATACTCAAATATAAGGCAAATTCTGTGGGAAGAGAAAAAGCTATTCTGCAGAGATATACAGGAGGTGGCAGTATGGATGAAAGAGAAGAGGTGACAGGCTTCGGCAGCGTAGTCGGGCATGAAGAGATTATTTCACATCTTCAGAACGCAATCCGTCTGGGGAAGGTTTCCCACGCCTATCTGTTTGGCGGCGAGCACGGCTCGGGCAAGAAGCTGCTGGCTTCACTGTTCGCCATGACGCTGCAGTGTGAGGAGCACGGTGTGGAGCCCTGCATGAAATGCGCTTCCTGCCGGAAAGCGCTGAGCAAGAATCATCCCGACATCATTAACGTGACTCACGAAAAGCCCAATTCCATCGGAATCGACGAGATTCGTGAGCAAGTGATCAATGATGTGGGAATTAAACCATATGAAAGCCGTTATAAGATATATATCATAAATGATGCCCAGAAGCTGACGCTTCAGGCCCAGAATGCTCTTCTGAAAACGATTGAGGAGCCGCCGGCCTATGCGGTGATTCTGCTTCTGGCAGACAATCCGGATGCACTGCTGCCGACGATTACGTCCCGGTGCGTGATCCTGAGCCTGAAGCCTGTGGGCGATCAGCTGGTGAAGGATTATCTGATGGACCGTATGCACATACCGGATTATCAGGCGGAGGTTGAGGCCTCCTTCGCCCAGGGAAATATCGGACGGGCGAGAGAGATGGCCGGGTCGTCGGAATTTCATGAGATGACGGAAAATGCGCTGCGGCTTCTGAAACATTCCAGGAGCATGGAGGTCTATGAGCTGGTGGACGCCGTCAAGGCCATGTCGTCTGAAAAGCAGAATATTCACGAATATCTGGAGCTGTTTACCATGTGGTTTCGGGATGTGCTGCTGTTTAAGGCGACGAAGGAAGTGGATTATCTCGTCTTCAAAGAGGAGATTAATGATATAAAGGAACGGGCTTCCGTCAGCTCCTACGAAGGTCTGGAGCAGATTCTGGAAGCGATTCAGTCGGCGGACAGCCGTCTGAGGGCTAACGTGAATTTTGAGCTGGTTATGGAGCTTCTGTTCCTGACGATTAGGGAGAATTGAATATGATAAAAATTATCGGAGTGCGGTTTCGGAACGTGGGTAAAGTATATTACTTCGATCCGAAATCACTGGATATCAAAGCGGGCGATCACGTAATCGTGGAGACAGCCAGAGGCGTGGAATACGGCTCTGTGGTTCTGGGCCCCCGGGAGGTGGAGGATTCCAGGGTGGTGCAGCCGCTGAAAGAGGTGATACGGATTGCCACGGCCAAGGACAAATCCCGGGAAGAAAATAACCGAAGAAAAGAAAAAGAGGCTTTTCAGATCTGTCTGAAGAAAATTGCGGACCGCAAGCTGGAAATGAAGCTGATTGATACGGAATATACTTTTGATAACAGTAAGGTACTGTTCTATTTTACGGCCGATGGAAGGGTGGATTTCCGGGAGCTGGTTAAGGATCTGGCTGCTGTGTTCAAGACGCGGATTGAGCTTCGGCAGATTGGCGTCCGGGACGAAACGAAGATTTTGGGCGGCATCGGCATC
The DNA here is from genome assembly GCA_018716575.1 of Candidatus Scatomonas merdavium. Taxonomy (GTDB): domain Bacteria; phylum Bacillota; class Clostridia; order Lachnospirales; family Lachnospiraceae; genus Scatomonas; species Scatomonas merdavium. The sequence goes on from DVJR01000128.1 coordinate 3,678, forward strand.
TGCGGGAGACCCTTGTGCTGCCACACCTATCTGTCGGACTTTGCGCCGGTTTCTATCAAGATGGCCAAGGAACAGAATCTGTCGCTGAATCCGGCCAAAATTTCCGGCACCTGCGGGCGGCTGATGTGCTGTCTGAAAAACGAGCAGGAAACCTATGAATATCTGAATAAGAAGCTGCCAAACAACGGAGACGTGGTGATTACGCCGGATGGCTCAAAAGGAGAGGTACAGAGTGTCAGTGTTCTTCGCCAGATGGTGAAGGTTATGGTGAATATTAATGATGAAAAGGAGATCCGGGAGTACCATGTGGAGGAATTGAAGGTAAAGCAGCGCCACAGGAAGAATAAGGATAAAGATCGGGAGAAGCTCCGGGAACAGGAGAAAGAACTGACCGCAGAGGAACTGAAGGAACTGAAGAAGCTGGAGAAAATGAAAGAATGACGGCGGGGGAATTTTGTATGCCTGCGGAGCTCTGTGACGGCGAGAGCCTGGATGACCTTCAGAACGGATATTTTATCATTCAGTCGGAAAAAGGTTTCCGTTACGGTATGGATGCCGTGCTTTTGTCGGGATATGCATCTGTCCGCCCGGGAGAAAAGGTGCTGGATATGGGAACGGGAACCGGCATTCTTCCGATTCTTCTGGCGGCTAAAACGCCCGGTGAATCTTTTACAGGGCTGGAGATACAGGAGAAAAGCGCCTGTATGGCCCGGCGAAGCGTAGCTTACAACGGACTGCAGGACAGAATTCGAATCGTGACGGGAGATATTAAGGAAGCTGCGGCTGTGTTTGGCCCGGCTTCTTTTGATGTGGTCGTCAGCAATCCCCCGTATATGACGGGAAATCACGGATTGCTGAATGCCGAGCAGTCCCGGGCCATCGCGCGCCATGAGGTGCTCTGTACGCTGGAGGATCTGGTGCGGGAAACCGCCCGCGTGCTGACCTCCAGGGGCCGCTTTTACCTGGTGCACAGGCCGTTCCGGCTGGCGGAAATTATAAGCGTGCTGAAGGCTTACCATCTGGAGCCCAAGCGGATGCGGCTGGTCTACCCTTATGTAGACAAGGAGCCGAACATGGTGCTGTTGGAGGCGTGCAGAGGCGGAAATCCACGGATACAGGTGGAAAAGCCGCTGATCGTCTATGAGAAGCCGGGGGTTTATACGGATGAAATCCGTGAAATATACGGCGACGGCCGTTAGGGAAAGGCAGGAAGAAGAGGCCATGGCAGGAAAATTATATCTGTGCGCCACACCTATTGGAAATCTGGAGGATATCACTCTACGCGTTATCCGGACTCTGAAAGAAGCGGACCTGATCGCTGCGGAGGACACCCGGAACAGCATAAAGCTGCTGAATCATTTTGATATTCATACGCCCATGACCAGCTATCATGAATATAACAAGCTGCAAAAGGGACGGGAGCTGGTGACGAAAATGCTGCAGGGGCAGAATGTGGCTTTGATCACAGACGCTGGCAGCCCCGGTATTTCCGATCCGGGAGAGGAACTGGTTGCGATGGCCTGTGAAGCCGGTGTGGAAGTGACCGTGCTGCCGGGCCCGGCAGCCTGCGTGACGGCGCTGACCCTTTCCGGCCTGTCCACCAGGCGGTTTGCGTTCGAAGCCTTTCTGCCGTCGGAAAAAAAAGAACGGCAGGCGGTTCTGGAAGAGCTGGAACAGGAGACAAGGACGGTTGTACTGTATGAAGCGCCTCATCGGCTGTGCCGAACCCTGGAAGAATTGAAGGAATGCCTGGGGGGACAGAGGCGCGTCGCGGTCTGCCGGGAGCTGACCAAGCGCCATGAGAC
>DVJR01000129.1 GCA_018716575.1 Candidatus Scatomonas merdavium
CAAGCCCGGAGGATAATGACAGAATTCTGGCGTCTCTGAAGCCGCATTCACTGATTGTAAACGCGACAGGTCTTGGGAAGGATGCGCCGGGCTCGCCGCTGACAGATCAGTGTTCGTTCCCGCAGGACAGCCTTGTGTGGGAGATTAATTACCGGGGCGAGCTGGTTTTTATGGATCAGGCGAAAGCACAGGCAGAGGCAAAAAATCTTACCATTGAAGATGGATGGATTTATTTTATCCATGGCTGGACGCAGGTGGTGGCAGAGGTTTTCCATATTGACGACATGCCGGATAAGGTGTTGATGCTGAGCGAAGTGGCCAAAAACGCATGAGGGAGGAAAAGAAAATGAATCGTTTTGACTGGGATCATACTTTTTATGTGGATTTTGATCTGGAAAGCGGATTTTCGAAAAAGGCGGAAACCACGAAACGTTACCTGTCGCAGATGAAAAATATGTTCTACGATACGGAAGCTGCCGAGAAGATTCTGGAAAAGGAAGATCCGCTGATTTATGAATTTTATGAGCTGGGCTATGACGAAAGAGAAGGAGATCTGGCGTTTGGCACGACAATTCTCTACCCGGGCCAGGTCGGCGGTGAATATTTCATGACAAAGGGGCATTTTCATACCATACTGGAGACGGCCGAGGTCTATTATACTCTGAACGGAGAGGGCTATATGGTTATGGAAAATCCGGAAGGAGATACGGTAGAAATGCCGCTGGTAAAAGGGCAGGCGCTGTACGTGCCCCGGCGGTATGCACACCGCACGGTCAATACCGGCAAGGATCCGCTGGTGATGTTCTTTTCCTTCCAGGCCAATGCCGGTCATGACTATGGGACGATTGAGACAAAGGGCTACCATAAAATGATTGTGGAACGGGACGGCAGACCCGTCGTGGTTCCGAACCCGAAGTGGTGATGCGGCTGTGAAAGGTATGGAAAAAGGCCCGGCTGAGAAAAGGATACATACGGTTCTGGGTGAGATCCGGCCGGAAAGGCTGGGTTTCACCCAATGCCATGAGCATCTTATGCTGAGCCGGGGAAAATCCTGGGAAATAAATCCGGCGCTGTGCATGGATGATCTGGAGAAATCTGTCCGGGAAACAGAAAGCTACCGCAATGCAGGCGGAAGCGCGCTGGTGGAAGCCCAGCCGGTGGGCTGCAACCGGGATTCCGAAGGGCTGGTAAAAATCGCGGAGAGGACAGGCGTGTTCATAATTGCTTCCACAGGCTTTCATAAAATGCAGTTCTACGGGGAGGGCCACTGGATTTTTACCGCAGAGGAGAAGGAACTGGCGAAGCTGTTTATTTCCGAACTGACAGAGGGCATGTGCACAGGAATGGATCGGGAATACCGGCCGGTGCGCCATAAGGCGAAGGCCGGCATCATCAAAACAGCGTTGGATAGCTGCGGTCTGCAGGAGCCTTATGAACGGCTATTCCGGGCGGCAGCCCGGGCGCAGAAAGAAACAGGCGCGCCTCTGATGGTTCATATTGAAAAGGGAAGCTCTCCGGAAATGCTGGCTTCATTTCTGCAAAAACAGGGTGTACGGCTGGAAAAGGTGTATTTCTGCCATATGGACAGAGCCTGTGAAGAGGAGGACAGCTTCCGGAATATACTGGCCTGCGGGATTTCGCTGGAGTTTGACACGATTGGGCGGTTTAAATATCACAGCGATGAAAAAGAACTGGAGCTGATGCGGCTTGTGCTGGACAGCGGAGGGGAAGATCAGCTTCTGTTCAGCCTGGATACTACCAGGGACAGGCTGCGGGCCTACAGGCCGGAGGGCGTAGGGCTCGCTTATATTTTGGAGACGTTTCTTCCGGCCATGCGGAAGGCCGGGATTACGGAGAGCCAGATCAGGAAAATTTCAGTGGAAAATCCTGCCGGGATTCTGGCGTGGTGAGAAGAAAAGGGAGAAGGATTATGGATGTCAATAAAAAAATTGAAGAACTGAAGATCGTTCCGGTAGTGGTGCTTCAGGATAAAAAAGATGCGAGGCCTTTGGCAGAAGCTCTTACAGAAGGAGGACTGCCGGTGGCGGAAGTGACATTTCGGACAGAAGCAGCGGAAGCGTCTATCCGGGCCATAGCGGAAAGCTTTCCGGATATGCTGGTAGGGGCGGGAACTGTGACATCGACAGAGCAGGCGGAGAGAGCTATGGAAGCGGGGGCCAGATTTCTGGTAACTGCCGGATTTAACAGGAGTGTGACGGAATATGCGGTACAGCATGAAATTCCTATTTTTCCCGGCGTCTGCACGCCGTCGGAGCTGATGCTTCTTCTGGAATATAATCTGACTGTGGCTAAATTTTTCCCAGCGGAACAGTATGGTGGACTGAAAACAATTAAGGCTTTATCGGGTCCGTTTCCGAATATGCGTTTTATGCCCACGGGAGGCATCAATGCCGGAAATATCAGGGAATATCTGGCGAATCCGAAGGTGATTGCCTGCGGCGGCAGCTGGATGGTAAAGGATACGCTGATTAAAGAAGGAAATTTTTCTGAAATCCGGAGACTGACAGAAGAAGCTGTGAATCTGGTGAACGGGTGATTTTCGGGAGAAATCGGAAAGGTGGAAGACAAAATGGCAAAATATGTGGTTCTGGTGACGGCCCGTTCATTCGGAACAGCGGATAATAAAGCGGTGGAGCTGCTGGAAGCAAATGGCTGCGAGGTCAGAAAGCTGGTTCAGGCAGACGGTCCGATTCCGGAGCAGCTCTCCCGGGAACTGCCGGGAGCGGATGCGGTAATCGCAGGGCTGGAGGATTACAGCAGAGAGCTGATAGAATCGTCTGAAAAGCTGAAGGTGATCTCCAGATATGGAGTGGGTTATGACAAGGTGGATCTGAAGGCGGCGGCTGACCGGAGGATAGCGGTGACAATCACGCCCGGCGCCAACGGAGATTCTGTAGCCGATCTGGCAGTAGCGCTGATGATGGACTGTGCCCGTAATGTTACGGTTATGGATAATGGGATTAAGAATCGAAATCAGGTGCGGCCCTCAGGGCTGGAGATGTGGGAAAAGACTCTGGGAATTGTGGGAGCCGGCCGGATCGGAAAAGGCGTAGCCAGGCGGTGCCGGGGATTCCGCATGAATATCCTGTGTTATGATCAGTATCAGGATACAAAATTCGCGGAAGAATGTCAGGCACAGTATGTAGATTTCGATACTCTGATCAGGGAATCGGATTTTATCACCATTCATTCGCCGCTGACGGAAGAGACAAGGAATCTGTTCAGCCGGGAACAGTTTCTGGCTATGAAGAAGGATGCGGTTCTGGTCAATACGGCGAGAGGCGGGATCGTGGATGAGGAGGCGCTGTATGAAGCGCTGAAATCCGGGGAAATTCGCGCGGCTGCCCTGGACGCCACCGTGGATGAGCCGCCTTATGACAGTCCGCTCTGCACATTATCAAACTGTATTCTCACACCCCATGCCGGCGCTGCTACACGGGAAGCCAGCAGCCGCATGAGCCTGATGGCGGCGCAGAATGTGCTGGATATTCTGCAGACGGGCGTTTGCCGGTACGCGGTAAAGGAATGAGGAAGAAATAAGGTTCAGGGCAGGCGGACCGCCGGGCCCGTATTGACAAACGATGACCGGAAAGCTATCATGAACGTATATGGCCCGGCGAAAGGAGTATGCGGCGCTGCCGTCTTTTCCTGCGGGCACAGACAGGAGGACAGGAAAATGGGATGGTCAGAGAATGTAAACGGCCTTCAGCACATTGGTATTCCCACTGAGAATATAAAGGCGGCTGTGGAATTTTATCAGAAGCTTGGTTTTCAGACTGCGCTTCA
>DVJR01000130.1 GCA_018716575.1 Candidatus Scatomonas merdavium
AAGGGGCTGTATCAGCAGCTGAAAGGGATAGATTGATTCCGGTTTGACGGGGAGGGTGCAGATTCATGGAACCCGGACGGATAGAAAACGCCGCTGTATCCGGCTGCTGTTTCGGGATGCAAGACCATCTATACGGTTCCGGACTTTTGCTAAAACCGGCATCGGAAGAGGAGAAACTCGCTTCGCTCAGACAGTCTCCCCTTCCGGTGCCAACGTAAAAATCCGAAGCCGCAAGATGGTTAGCATCCCGGCAAAGGCAGCCGGATACAGCGGCATTTTCTATCCTGTTTTCTTTCTCCCCTTTGCACCCCAACCCCGCAAAACTCCATGTTTTAAACGGGCGTAGGGTATGTGGGGATTGTGGAACACGCAACCAGAAAGCTCACACAGGAACGGAAAGAAGCTGGTGATATTTTATGAAATCCAAGGATTTAAGAGATTTGATTTTGTCTTTAACCCAGGATGTTGTATTTGAATATGAAGGGGCGGTAGCCTGTATTAATCCTTGTACTATTTATGAATTTATAGTCGGATACGATAATAAAGCTAAGACATATAACAATATTGATGATCTGATGGGAGATCATTTTTATCATGGGAAATCCTTGTCAGAGATCGCAGAAAAAATTGATATTGATTAAGAACCACCAGTCAGAAAAAAGACTGATATTCGTTAAACCACACTCCTGTGTTGATCACAGCGTAGTCTCATAGCATCAGACATGAAGTTTTGCGGGGAGACCGGGAAAATTCCCGATGTAGGCATCAGGAAGGGACGTGTCTGGCCGGGGAGCGGCCTTTGAGGAGTGTTAGAAGATCTTGGCTTTCCGGTGTGAGGCGTTAGGGCCGTGCAGACCATTGTTTGAGCGATAGCGAGTTATGGTTTGCACGGCCCTGTTTTTAGCCTCATACCGGAAAGCCTTAGATCTTCTTCACTTCGAAACCAGCCGTACCCCGGCCAGACGCTTCCCTTCCGCCATGCTTCCGAATTTCCTCGTCTCCCCGTCAAACCGGAATTTACACTTCTGCCCCCTCTTTTACCAGTTGTCCTGCCCTTTGCTTTATGGTATAATCCCTTATGTATGGGCACAGAACCGCAAACGGTTCTGGGCAGATGTTTTCGGCAGAAGCATGACAGGCGGCATAGCGCGGTATTCGCTTACGCTGCGGCAGAATGCTATATGCCGGACAGAAAGAGGAGAACGGACATGACATTAGAAGAGACACTCAGACAAATTCAGCCTCTGGATAAACAGGCGATAGATGCGGCCTGGAAGCACTGGGATTCCATTGCAAAGCCCCTGCGGAGCCTGGGAAAGCTGGAACAGGTGGTTGTACAGGCGGCCGGTATCCAGAGAACGCCGAAGGTGGATCTGACGAGAAAGGCACTGATCGTCCTGTGCGCGGACAACGGCGTGGTGGAAGAGGGCGTGACGCAGACAGGCCAGGAGGTTACAGCTCAGGTGGCAGAAAATTTTCTTCAGGAAAAGGCCACGGCGGGCATTCTATGCCGAAAGACCGGAGCGGATATTTTCCCTGTGGATATGGGAATTTACAGAGATACCTGCATCCGGAACTGCAAGATTGCCTACGGTACGAAAAACATGGCCAAAGAACCGGCTATGACAAGGGAACAGGCCATACAGGGCATAGAGACCGGCATCATGCTGGCCCTTGAGAAGAAAAAAGAAGGATATCAGCTCCTGGCGACGGGAGAGATGGGCATCGGCAATACTACCACCAGCAGCGCCATGGCTTCAGTGCTCCTGCACCGGGAGCCGGAAGAGGTGACAGGACGGGGCGCGGGACTGAGTACAGCCGGCCTGAATAAAAAGGTGGAGACCATTAAAAAAGCCGTAGCGATGCACAAACCGGATCCGGAGGATCCCATAGACGTGCTGGCCAAGGTGGGAGGCTTCGACATCGCGGGAATGATCGGCGTCTATCTGGGCGGAGCGGCTGCTCACATGCCGGTGGTGATCGACGGTTTTATTTCCTGTGTGGCGGCTCTGACAGCCATGCGGATCTGCAGCACGGCGGGAGATTACATGATTGCGTCCCATGTATCGAAGGAGCCCGCGGCTGTGATGCTGCTGGATGCTATCGGCAAAGAAGCCTTTCTGACCTGTGACATGTGCCTGGGCGAGGGAAGCGGTGCTGTTGCCCTGTTCCCCCTGCTGGATATGGGGCTGGAAGTATACAGGAAGATGGCGACATTTGAAGAAAACGACATCGAGACATACGTCCCGCTGGATTAGGAGTGACAGATGATACATTTGATAACAGGGGGCTCCGGCAGCGGCAAGTCCCGGTACGCGGAGCAGCAGATCCTGGAGCTGGGAGAAGGCCGGAGAATCTATCTGGCGACCATGTATCCCTATGATGATGAAAGCTATCAGAGAATTGACCGGCACCGTGCTATGCGGGCGGAGAAGAATTTTGAGACTCTGGAATGCTACACGCGGCTGGCGGAGCTGAAGATTCCAAAGGGCTGCAATGTGCTGCTGGAATGCATGTCAAATCTGGTGGCAAATGAAATGTTCCTGCCGGGAGCAGCCGGTATCCACACCGTCAGCGCAGTGCTGAAGGGGCTGAAGCATCTGTGGCAGGAAGCGGCCAATCTGGTGATTGTCACCAATGAGATTTTTTCCGACGGCGTAGTGTATGAAAGCCAGACACGCGTATATCAGGAATATTTAGGCGCCATCAACCAGGAGCTGGCCCATCAGGCGGACCGGGTGACGGAAGTGGTCTATGGAATTCCGGTGCCGGTGAAAGGCCCGGCCGTTTCCGAAGGAGGCTTTGCATGAAAAGTCTCTGGAACAGTTTTATTGTGGCGTTTTCCATGTATTCCAAGATCCCCATGCCGCGGGCGGACTGGAATAAGGAAAACATGAAATATTCCATGTGCTTCTTTCCCTGGGTGGGCCTGGTGATCGGAGCGCTGGAGCTGGGCTGGTTCTATCTGGCTGCATGGATGGAGCTGGGGGATATTTTCCGAAGCGCGGTGATGGTGCTGATTCCTGTAGCGGTCACGGGCGGCATCCATCTGGACGGGCTTCTGGATACGGCGGACGCCTTAAGCTCCTGGCGTGAGAAGGAGCGGCGGCTGGAGATTCTGAAGGACTCCCATGCGGGCGCCTTTGCCGTGATTATCGGAATCAGTTATTTTGTGCTGGCTTTCGGCACGGCCAGCATGGTGAGCGCGGAGTGCCTGCCGGTTCTGTGCCTGATATTTGCTCTGGCCAGAACGTATTCGGCTTTGTCAGTGGAGAATTTTCCCAAGGCCAATCCCTCTGGGACGGCGGCGGCCTTCGGAGGAAATTCCCTGAAAAAACGGGTAAATGCTGTTATGGCGGTATACCTGGTGCTGCTCTGCGGAGGAGCTGTCCTTCTGAATCCCCTGCACGGGGTGCTGATGGCGGCGGCGGCGGCCCTGACCTTCTGGTATTATCACCATATGGCCATGAAATATTTCGGCGGCATGACCGGAGATCTGGCGGGCTTCTTCGTCAGCGTCTGCGAGCTGGTCATGACGCTGGCAGTAATAATCGGTAACAGAATAGCGGGGATGATTGGATGAAACTTGTAATAGGCGGTGCGTTTCAGGGAAAATACCAGTATGCGAGAAAAACCTTCGGCATTCAGGAGGGCTGGATAGACGGGGACACCTGTAGCTGGAACGAGATATTTGAATGCAGAGGCATTCTGCATTTTCATGACTACGTGCAGAGACGGCTCCGGGCCGGGAAAAGCGTGGATGGGCTGGCGGAAGAGCTGCTGGAAAAAAATCCGGATATCTGTGTCGTGACCAACGAGCTGGGCTACGGAGTGGTTCCGGCAGACGCATTTGACCGGAAATACCGGGAAGCGACCGGGCGTATCTGTGAAAAACTGGCGGCAGGCTCCGATGAGGTGCATCGGGTGATCTGCGGAATCGGGACGGTGATCAAACGTGCTTAAGGTAATCATGATCCGCCATGGGAAAACCCATGGAAATCTTCTGGGCAGATATATCGGCACCACAGACGAGCCGCTGCTTCCGGAGGAGGAAGAGGATCTGAAGAAATACGCCTTCGGGCCTGTGGACCGGGTGTTCGTAAGCCCCAGGAAACGGTGCGTCCGGACGGCGGAGATTCTGTTTCCGGGACAGGAGATGGAAGTGGTTCCGGAATTCGCGGAATGTGATTTCGGAGAATTTGAAAATAAAAATTATCAGGAGCTCAGCGACAATCCGGATTATCAGAAATGGATCGACAGCGGCGGAACGCTGCAGTTTCCGGGCGGCGAGAGCATGATCTCTTTTCAGGAACGCTGCATGGCCGGCATGGACCGGGTGGCGGCTCTGGCCTGGGAAAACCAGTGGGAGGAGATCGCCCTGGTGGTGCACGGCGGCACGATCATGAGCATACTGGGGGCCTGCGGCTTTCCGAAGCAGGAGTATTTTGACTGGCATGTGGACAACGGCGAAGGTTATCGCGTCCGTTTTGCGCCGGAAGCTTACTGCCGGGGAAGCCGGCAGATGGTGGTGGACGGCAGAATCGTCCGGGATTCCGGAAAGGAGTGAACGGCTTGTTCGGAGAGTGCCATGCTCATCTGTTTATGAACGGGTCTGATTACCGCCGGGCGGTGGCGGTTCACCGGGACGGGCCGGAAGAGCGGACCGTCCGGCGGGAGCTGGAGGAATACCGGAAGCGGGGCGTTACATTCATTCGGGATGGCGGCGATCATTTCGGCGTTTCGCGGCTGGCCCGGGAACTTGCGCCGGAATACGGCGTCACGTATCTGACGCCGGGCTTTGCCATCTATAAGGCCGGGCATTACGGCCGCGTGGTGGGGCTGCCCTTTGAAAATATGAAAGAGTATGCGGCCCTGGTGCGGAAGCTGGACCGGGATGGCGGCGATTTCGTAAAGATTATGACCACGGGCATCATGGATTTTCAGACGGAGACCGGCATAACCGGCGAACCGCTGAAGCCGGAAGAAGTCCGGGAAATGGTACATATTGCCCATGAAGAGGGCTTCCGGGTCATGAGCCATACCAACGGAGCCAGAGAAGCGGAAGCCGCAGCCCGGGCCGGGGTGGATTCCCTGGAGCACGGGAATTTTCAGGATGCGGACAGCCTGGCGGCGCTCTCTGAGCACCATGTGGTATGGGTGCCCACGGCCGTAACCGTCCGAAACCTGATCGGAAAGGGACGGTTTTCAGATGAAGTGCTGCGGGCGATCTGGGATGGGCTGGCGGCAAATATCCGCCTGGCCAGGCGGCTTGGAGTGACGATGGCCCTGGGAAGCGACGCGGGCGCCTTCGGCGTGCTCCACGGACAGGGCATCCGGGAGGAATATGATGCGTTCCGGGAGATTTTTCCGGAAGATGAGACGCTGGACGACGCGCTGCGGGACGGCGAGAGCAGAATCAGGCAGTTCAGAAAAGGGCTGTGAAGGAGACATAGGATGGAACATAAGAACGGTCTGGAGGACTGTTATGTCATAAAAGATCATAAGAGGCTGCGATGCGGCTATACGACGGGCTCCTGCGCGGCCGCGGCCTCTAAGGCCGCCGCCTGGATGCTGCTGACCGGCAGGACGGCGGAAGAGGCAGCGCTGATGACGCCCAAAGGAATCCTGCTGCATCTGCTGGTGGAGGACGGACAGATCCACCGGGGCGCGGACGGCCACCCGGAGGAAGCCCTCTGCGCGGTGCGAAAGGACGGCGGAGACGATCCGGACGCCACCCACGGAGCGCTTATCTACGCGAGGGTGAGAAAGGCCCGGGAGAAGGACGTGACCATCGACGGAGGAAAAGGCGTAGGCCGTGTCACCCGCCCGGGGCTGAATCAGCCTGTGGGCTTCGCGGCCATCAACGAGGTGCCCCGCTCCATGATCCGGAAGGCCGTGGAAGAGGTCTGCGGGGAATGCGGATATGACGGCGGGATTTCCGTGGAGATTTCCGTTCCCGAAGGGGAAGAAATCGCCCGGAAAACCTTCAATCCCCGGCTGGGAATCGAGGGCGGCATTTCCATCCTGGGCACCAGCGGCATCGTCATGCCCATGAGCGAGGAAGCGCTGATCGCCAGCATACGGGCGGAGATGAGCATGCTTTCCGCCGCGGGGGCGGAGTATCTGGTCATTACGCCCGGCAATTACGGGGAGACATTTTCCCGGCAGATGCATGGGCTGGATCTGACCTGCGAGATGAAATGCAGCAATTACGTGGGGGAGACCGTGGACATGGCCGAAGAGCTGGGCGTCCGCGGAATTCTTTTCATCGCACATATCGGTAAATTTATCAAGGTATCCGGGGGGATCATGAACACCCATTCCAGGAACGCGGATTCCAGGGCCGAACTGATGGCGGCCGCGGCGCTGCGTTCCGGAGCGGACCGGGAGACGGCGGTTCGGATTCTCGCGTCCAACACCACGGAGGAGGCGCTGGACGTGCTGGCGGAGTGCGGAGGAGAACTCTATGATAGCACCATGGAGGAAATCTGCCGGCGCGCGAAATTTTATCTGGACGCCAGATGCCGCGGTTCCATGGAAATGGGCGTGATCCTGTTTTCGTCCGTCCGGGGAAAGCTGGGCGAGACGGAAAATGTTCCGGAGCTGATAAATCTTATAAATACTCAGACAGAAAGGATAAAGAAATGAAAGCAAAATTATATGGCGTGGGCATCGGGCCGGGAGATCCGGAGCTGCTGACGCTGAAAGCTCTGCGGATCATCAGGGAAAGCCCTGTCATCGCCCTTCCGGGCAGCGATCCGAAGGAAACCGTAGCTTATAAAATCGTAAAGGGGGCTTATCCGGAGCTGGATCAGAAGGAACTGCTGGCGGTGGATATGCCTATGACGAAGGATCCGGAGAAGCTGGAGAAGAGCCATCAGGCGGGAGCGGACGCGGTCTGCGCCTGTCTGGACGAGGGACGCCAGGTGGCATTCCTGACGCTGGGCGACCCGACGGTGTACTCCACCTATCTGTACGTGCATAAAAAGGTTCTGCATGCCGGCTATGAAGCGGAAATCATAAGCGGCATCACCTCCTTCTGCGCGGTGGCGGCCAGGCTGAACATGGGGCTGGTGGAAAAAGCGGAACCCCTCCATGTGATGCCAGCGTCCTATCAGATTTCCGACGCGCTGAAGCTCTCGGGCACCCGGGTGCTGATGAAGGCCGGAAAGAAGATGGGTCAGGTGAAGGAAGAGCTGAAGGCCATGGGCGCGGAGGCGGTCATGATTGAGAACTGCGGCATGCCGGATGAAAAGATCTACCGTTCCGCGGACGAGATACCGGAGGACGCGGGCTATTATTCTTTAATTATCGTAAAGGAGAAACTATGATACATTTTGTGGGCGCCGGAGCAGGGGCTTCGGATCTGATTACCCTTCGGGGAAAGAAATATCTGGAAGAGGCGGATGTGATTATCTATGCAGGATCGCTGGTGAACCCGCAGCTTCTGGACTATAAAAAAGAAGGATGCAGAGTGTACAATTCCGCCACCATGACCCTGGAGGAAGTGCTGGCGGTTATGGAGGAAGCGGAGAAGGACGGCCTGATGACGGTGCGGCTTCATACGGGAGACCCCTGTCTGTACGGGGCGATCCGGGAGCAGATGGACGTGCTGGATGAGAAGGGAATCGCCTATGATTCCTGCCCGGGCGTCAGCTCCTTCTGCGGCGCGGCCTCCGCGCTGAATCTGGAATACACCCTTCCGGATGTGTCCCAGAGCGTGATTATCACCAGGATGGCGGGACGGACGCCGGTGCCGGAGAAGGAGAGCATCGAATCCTTCGCAGCCCATCAGGCAACCATGGTGGTGTTCTTAAGCACCGGAATGTTGAAGGAACTGAGCAGCCGGCTGATCGAGGGAGGCTATACGGCAGATACGCCCGCGGCCATCGTCTACAAGGCCACCTGGGAGGATGAAAAAACCTGCATCTGCACGGTGGGCACTCTGGCGGAGACAGCGGAGCGGGAGCATATCACAAAGACGGCGCTGATGATCATCGGAGATGTGGTTACTCATCACCATTACGACCGTTCCAAACTGTACGATCCGGAATTCAGTACAGAGTTCCGTAAAGGAACCGGACAGGAATAAACGAAGAGAAGAAGGCGAGGATATGGAAGGGAAAGCAGCGGCCGGCTGGCGGCTGTCATGCAGAGGGGAAAGACTATGAATATTGCGGGGATATGTTTTACAAACGCCGGCATGGAGCTGGCGGAGAAAATCCGGGAGCTGCTGGGGCAGTTTTCGGAGAAGAAGGAAATTCAGACAAGATGGTACTGCAAGGGCCAGCACTTTGAAAACGCCGGTGAGCGCGGTTTCGAAGCGGTGGAGGAGCCCATGCAGGACTGGGCCGGGAAGCGGTTCCGGGACAGCGACGGCCTGATTTTCATCGGCGCCACGGGAATCGCAGTTCGGGCGATCGCTCCCTATGTGTGGGATAAGCGGCAGGATCCGGCGGTTCTGGTGCTGGATGAAAAGGGAAAATTCTGCATTCCTCTGCTGTCGGGCCATATCGGCGGCGCCAATGAGCTGGCCGCGTGGCTGGGCGGAAAGATGGGCTGTGTTCCGGTGCTGACCACGGCTACGGATGTGAACAGCCGTTTCGCGGTGGATGTCTATGCGAAAAAGAACGATATGGTCATTTCCAATATGACTTATGCCAAAGAGGTTTCGGCAGCTCTGCTGTCCGGCGAACAGGTGGGGTTCTATACGAACTTCCCGGTGAAGGGCGAGCTGCCCGACGGCCTGGTCTGGGGCGGAGGGGAATCCTATGAAGGCAGAGGTCGTAAGGAGCAGAAGGGCGATGAGCTCTCTCTGGGCATCTATATCAGCCCGTCCTATCACAGCGCGTATTTTGCCCATACGCTGTGGCTGATTCCACGGTGTCTGACCCTGGGCATCGGGTGCCGGAAGGGCGTCAGCGTCCGGCAGATTGAGAAGCTGGTGGATACTACGCTGAAATCCTACAGCCTGTATCCGGAAGCAATCGCTCAGGTGGCGACCATAGATCTGAAAAAGGACGAGCCGGGACTTCTGGAATTCTGCAGAAGCCGGGAGATTCCCCTGCGGACCTTTACGGCGGACGAACTGAAGGCGGTGCCTGGCAGCTTCTCCGGTTCCGGCTTTGTGGCGGATATCACGGGCGTGGACAATGTCTGCGAGCGGAGCGCCGTCCTTGCGGGCAAGGGAAAACTGATTATTAAAAAAATGAGCGGGGACGGCGTGACCTGTGCCGTCGCCCTTCAGGACAGGAGCGTAGAATTTTGAGTACAGTATATGTTGTGGGAATCGGGCCGGGAGCCTATGAAAAGATGACGGTGGAGGCGGCGGAGGCCTTAAGAAAGAGCGATGTGATTATCGGTTATACGGTATATGTGGAGCTGGTGAAAGAGCATTTTCCGGACAAGGAATTCATGACCACGCCCATGACCAGGGAAGTGGACCGCTGTGTGCTGGCCTTTGAAGAGGCGAAGAAGGGCCGCGTGGTTTCCATGATCTGCAGCGGCGACGCAGGCGTCTACGGCATGGCCGGCCTGATGTATGAGGTGGGGGTTCAGTATCCGGAGGTGGAGCTTTCCATCATCCCGGGCGTGACGGCGGCCACCGGAGGAGCGGCCGTTCTGGGCGCGCCGCTGATCCATGATTTCTGTCTGATCAGCTTAAGCGACCTGCTGACGCCCTGGGAGAAAATTGAAAAACGCCTGCTGAATGCGGCGGAGGCTGATTTTGTGATCTGTCTCTATAATCCTTCCAGCAGGAAGCGCCACGATTATCTGGCGAAGGCCTGCGATCTGGTACTGCGTTTCCAGGGAGAGGACACCGTCTGCGGTATTGTGGAAAATATCGGACGGGAGGGCGAAGCCTGGAAGGTCATGAGCCTGAAGGAACTGCGGGACACCCAGGTGGATATGTTTACCACAGTGTTTATCGGCAACTCCCAGACGAAGGAAATCGGCGGGAAAATGGTGACTCCCAGAGGATACAGGAATGTGTGAAATACTGCTTTTTGCCGGAACGGCAGAAGGAAGAACAATAGCGGAATATCTGAAAAAGCACGGCAGGAGTGCGGAAGTGTTCGTGGCCACGGAGTACGGTGAGAGCCTGATCGAAGAAGGCGGCCGGGTGAAGGTGAAATGCGGCCGTCTGACAGAGAAAGAGATGGAAGAGCAGTTCTATATTCATCCGGGCGCCCTGGTGATCGACGCCACCCATCCCTACGCGGCCGAAGTGACGGCCAATATTCGCAGAGCCTGCGAAGAGACGGGCTTGCGGTACCTGCGGGTGCTGCGGGAGAGCACTCTTTCCGGAGACGGCGGTTCTGCGGGAAGCTCTTCCGAAACGGAGCAGGCTGTGTTTGTGGACAGCCCGGAGGAGGCTGCCGCCTATCTTTCCGGACAGGAGGGAAATGTCCTTCTGACTACCGGGAGCAAGGAGCTGGCGGCGTTTACTGCCGTGCCGGATTACCGGGAGCGGCTCTATGCACGGGTGCTGTCTCTGCCGGAGGTGGTGAAGTCCTGCGCGGAGCTGGGTTTCCAGGGAAGCCATCTGATCTGTATGCGGGGGCCGTTCTCTCTGGAGATGAACTGCGCGCTGATTCATCAGACGGGGGCCCGTTTTCTGGTGACGAAGGATACGGGAGCGGCGGGCGGCTTTCCGGAAAAGGCGGAAGCGGCCCTGCGCTGTGGCTGCCGTCTGGTAATCATCGGACGGCCCATGCGGGAAGAGGGCATAACGCTGGAGCAGTGCCTGAAGCTGCTGTCGGAGATGAAAATACCGGATGCGAAAGCGCCGGTCGGAAAACTGCCTGTATCGGGGCAGGGGCCGCTGTCTGCGGAAATGCCGTGCGAAAGCGCGGCTGCACAGGAACAGAAGTCTCGTTCGGGTGAAGCGCCTGAACAGGAAATCGCCCTGGTGGGAATCGGCATGGGCGGCTCCGGATGCGGCACGATGACGGTGGAAGCGGAGGAATACTGCCGCGGCGCCGATCTGCTGATCGGGGCCGGAAGGATGCTGGACGCCGTGCCCTGCGAAGGAAGGCTGACCTGCCGGGAATACCGTCCGGAGAAGATCGCGGCCTGCATCGCCGGACATCCGGAGTGCCGTCAGGTGGCCGTGCTGCTGTCCGGGGACGTGGGCTTCTACAGCGGAGCCAAAAAGCTGCTTTCCGTACTGCCGGAGAGCGCCCGGCTGATTCCGGGGATCGGTTCGCTGGTCTATTTCTGCAGCCGTCTGAAAACCTCCTGGGACGATGTGACGATCACCAGCGCCCATGGAAGGAAGAGTAATCTGGTGGGCCTGTGCCTGAAAAATTCCAAGGTTTTTTCCCTGATGGGAACGTCAGACGGCGTGGCGGAGCTCTGCGGGAAATTCGTGGAATACGGAATGACTGAGCTGACGGTGTACGTGGGAGAAAGCTTAAGCTATGACCGGGAAAAAATCCTCTCAGGGCAGCCGGAGGATTTCCTGCGCTATGAAGGCGAAGCTTTAAGCGTGGTGCTGGTGGAAAATCCGCATCCTCTGCGGACGGTGACCCATGGCATTCCCGACGAATGCTTTCTGAGGGACAAGGTTCCCATGACAAAGGAAGAGGTCAGAGAGGTGTCCTTAAGCAAGCTGAGGCTGGAAAAGGATTCCGTGATCTACGACGTGGGAGCAGGCAGCGGATCGGTATCCGTGGAAATGGCTCTCCAGGCTCTGGAGGGAGAGGTCTATGCGGTGGAAAAAAATCCGACGGCGGTAAACCTGCTGCGGGAAAATAAGAAGAAATTCTGCGCGGATAATCTGACGGTGGTGGAAGGGCTGGCTCCGGAGGCTATGGAAGAGCTGCCGGCCCCGACCCATGCCTTTATCGGAGGGTCCGCTGGAAATATGAAAGAGATTCTGGAGCTGCTGCTCCGGAAGAATCCCGGCGTCCGGGTGGTGGTAAACGCCATTACCCTGGAAACCGTGGCGGAGACTCTGGATGCCCTGCGGGAGCTTCCCTTTGGAAAAGCGGACATCGTCTCCGTGACGGCGGCGAAAGCGAAAAAAGCGGGACGGTATCATATGATGATGGGTCAGAATCCGGTCTACGTGATCTCGGTCTCGGGAGCTTCCGCGGAAGGGGAGGACGGCGCTGTGTCCGAAGCGGGAAAAGACGCCGGGAAGGGCGCTGCAGCCGGGACGGAAGGAGGCGGCGCATGAAGCTGAACCGGATTCTGATAACGGCCCCCTCCAGCGGAAGCGGCAAGACCCTTGTCACCTGCGGCCTGCTGGGAATTCTGAAGAAGAGGGGTCTGAAGGTGACATCGTTCAAATGCGGGCCGGATTTCATCGATCCCATGTTTCATACAAAGGTGCTGGGGACAAAAAGCCGGAACCTGGACACCTTTTTCACCGGAGAGGCCGGGACTCGGATGCTGCTTCGGAAGGACGGAGCAGGCAGTGACATCGCCGTGATGGAAGGCGTCATGGGCTACTATGACGGCATTTCGGAAACGGATTCCAGAGCCGGGGCCAGCGACCTGGCCCGGGTGACGGATACGCCGGTTCTTTTGGTGGTAAATGCGGCCGGGGCCAGCCGTTCGGTGCTGGCGCTGATCAAAGGCTTCCTGGATTTTCAGGAAAAGCCGCTGATCCGGGGCGTCATTCTGAACAAAATTTCGCCCATGCTCTATCCGAGAATGAAAAAAGTGATCGAGGAGGAGCTTGCCGTCCGCGTGGCGGGCTATCTCCCCGTTCTGAAGGACTGCGTGCTGGAAAGCCGCCATCTGGGACTGATGATGCCGGAGGAGATCGCGGCCCTGCAGGATAAGATGAATCTTCTGAGCTCCCGGCTGGAGGAAACGCTGGATGTGGACGCGATTCTGGAGATTGCGGCCGGCGCTTCGGAGCTGCCGGATGTGGAGACGGAAGAAAAGGCAGGCGAAATCTCTCGCCGTTCCGGCGGCGAATTCACGGGGCTGCGGATCGGCCTGGCCAGGGACGAGGCTTTCTGCTTCTTTTATGAGGACAATCTCTCTCTGCTGCGGGAGCTGGGCGCGGAGCTGGTGGAATTTTCACCGATCCACGATGAGAAGCTGCCGGAGGGACTGGACGGGCTGCTGCTTCACGGGGGATACCCGGAGCTTCACGGGAAGGAGCTGAGCCGCAACCGTTCCATGCGGGAATCCATACGGAAGGCGCTGGAAGGCGGCCTGCCCTGTATGGCGGAGTGCGGAGGCTTTCTCTATCTTCAGGAAACTCTGGAGGATATGGAGGGCAGAAAATGGCCCATGGTCGGTATGTTTCCGGGAAACGCCCGGAACGCGGGGCGGCTGACCCGGTTCGGATACGTCACCCTGACGGAGGGCAGCGTGTTCGGAAAGGATACGGGGCCCATCCGTTCTCATGAGTTCCATTATTTCGATGTGGAAGCTCCGGGAGAGGCTTTTCTGGCGTCCAAGCCCTCGGGGAAGAGAAGCTGGCGCTGCATTCACAGCAGGGATACCCTGTTCGCCGGGTTCCCCCATCTGTATTACCACGCGAATCCGGCGGTGCCGCGGGCATTTCTGGAACGCTGCGAAAAGGGGAAAAACCATGTTTGACTATATACTTCCGGCAGTGGCCGCAGGCTTTCTGCTGGATCTGATATTCGGAGATCCGGTCTGGCTCTACCATCCGGTCCGCCTGATCGGAAAGCTGATCGAACTGTTTGAAAAACTGCTCCGGAGCCTGTTTCCGGCCACAAAGGCGGGCGAGCGGACAGCCGGCGTCTTTCTGGTGATCTTTGTCACCGGCATCAGCACGGCGGTTCCGGCGGTGATTCTGTACTGGCTGTACCGGATCTGCGTTCCGGCAGGCTTTATCCTGGAAACCTTCTGGTGCTATCAGCTGCTGGCCACGAAGGCGCTGCGGGTGGAGAGCATGCGGGTATACAGCGCGCTGCGGGAAGGTGACCTGCCGAAAGCCCGCTATGCGGTGTCCATGATCGTAGGCCGTGATACGGACCGGCTGGACGGACAGGGCGTGACAAAGGCCGCTGTGGAGACAGTGGCCGAAAACTCATCGGACGGCGTGATTGCGCCGCTGATTTTCCTGATGATCGGCGGGGCGGCCGGGGGCTTTTTCTATAAATCCATCAACACCATGGACTCCATGGTGGGATATGTAAATGACCGCTACCAGTATTTCGGAACGGCGGCCGCCAGGCTGGATGACGTGGTGAATTTTCTGCCGGCCAGAATCGCCGGCTTTCTGATGATTGCGGCCTCGTATCTCTGGGGATTCGACGGGAAAAACGCGGCTGCAGTCTACAGAAGAGACAGAAAGAAACACAGCAGCCCCAATTCCGCCCATACGGAAGCGGTCATGGCGGGGGCTCTGGATATTCAGCTGGCCGGGGACGCCTGGTATTTCGGCGTGCTCCATCACAAGCCCACGCTGGGAGACGCGCTGCGCCCGGTGAAACCGAAGGACATTCCCAGATCCTGCAGGCTCATGTACGGCACCGCCTTTCTGGCGCTGGTGATGGCGGCCATTGTGCGGGCGGCGGTTCTGCTGATTCTGTGGCTGGCCTGACGGAAATGGGGCGGACAGTATGACAGAAGAGAGACGAAAGGACAGGATATGAAGGAACAGATACACGGCGGTGATGTATACCGTCACAGAGATGTGCTGGATTTTTCAGCCAATATGAACCCTCTGGGTACGCCGCAGAGCGTCATAGACGCGGCGGCAGAGAGCCTGAAGGAGATCTGCAATTATCCGGACATCCGGTATACAAAGCTGGCGAAAGGGCTGGCTGCCTATGAGCAGGTGCCGGAAGAATGGCTGATCTGCGGAAACGGCGCGGCGGAGCTGATTTTCATGCTGGCGCTGGCCCTGAAGCCGAAAAAGGCGCTGCTGCTGGCGCCGGCTTTTGCGGAATATGAGCAGGCTCTCCGGACGGTGGACTGTGAAATGGTCTGGCATGAGCTGCGGGAGGACAGCGGCTTTGCGCTGGAGGAGAGCATTCTGGAGAAAATCACCCCGGAGACGGAGCTGGTGATGCTGTGCAATCCCAACAATCCCACGGGACTTCTGACGGAACCGGCGCTGATGGAGAGGATTCTCGGGCGGTGCCGCGAGACCGGGAGCTTTCTGGCCGTGGACGAGTGCTTTCAGGACTTCGTGGAGGAGCGGGAGCGCTATACGATGAAGGGAATGCTGAAAAAATCCGGAAATCTGTTTCTGCTGAAGGCTTTTACAAAGCGGTACGCCATGGCGGGTATCCGGCTGGGCTACGGGCTCTGCTCCAATCCGGAGGTGATCGGGAAAATGCAGGAGTCCGTACAGCCCTGGAGCGTGTCCATTCCGGCCCAGACGGCGGGAACGGCTGCGTTGAAGGAAGAAGCCTATGTGAATCGGGCCAGAGAGATCGTCCGGACGGAGCGCGCCTTTCTGAAGGAAGAGCTTCGGAAGCTGGGATTTCAGGTGTACGATTCCCGGGCCAACTACATTTTCTTCCGGGGGCCTGCCGGGCTGGTGGAGCACGCCCTGAAAAAGCATGTGCTGATACGGGACTGCTCCAATTACCGGGGGCTGACGGAAGGGTATTACCGGGTCGCGGTAAAGACGCATGAGGAGAACCGGAAGCTTTTGGAAGCGCTGGCATAAGGAGGAGAAAATGGCAAAAGCGATAATGATACAGGGAACCATGTCAAATGCCGGAAAGAGCCTGATTGCGGCGGGACTGTGCCGGATTTTCCATCAGGACGGATACCGCGTGGCTCCCTTCAAGGCGCAGAACATGGCGCTGAATTCCTTTATCACCCGGGAAGGGCTGGAGATGGGACGGGCGCAGGTGATGCAGGCCGAGGCGGCGGGCATTGCCCCTTCTGTCCGGATGAATCCGATCCTGCTGAAGCCCACCAACGATACGGGCTCCCAGGTGATCGTAAACGGCGAGGTGCTGGGCAATATGGACGCCAGAGCATATTTCGCCTATAAAAAGAATCTGATTCCGGCGGTGATGGACGCCTATAATTCCCTGGCGGCTGAAAATGATATTATTGTGATCGAGGGAGCGGGCAGCCCGGCGGAAATCAATCTTAAGGACGACGATGCGTTTGTCAATATGGGAATGGCAAAGCTGGCAAAGGCTCCCGTCCTTCTGGTGGGTGATATCGACCGGGGCGGCGTGTTCGCCCAGCTGATCGGTACGGTGGAGCTGCTGGACGAGGATGAGAGAGAGCTGGTAAAGGGTCTGATTATCAATAAATTCCGGGGCGACAAGACGATTTTGGACCCGGGTATCGTAATGCTGGAGGAAAAAGCCGGGATTCCGGTGGTAGGCGTGGCTCCCTACCTGAACATCGAGGTGGAGGACGAGGACAGCCTGACAGAGCGCTTCTCCGGTAACCAGGAGGTGGGGCTGATCGATCTGGCGGTCATCCGTGTGCCGAGGATTTCCAATTTTACGGATTTCAATCCCTTTGAGCGGATGCCGGGCGTATCCCTGCGGTATGTGCAGAATGTCCATGAGCTGAAGAATCCCGACATGATTTTTCTGCCGGGCACCAAGAACACCATGGAGGATCTGCTGTGGATGCGGCAAAACGGTCTGGAAGCGGCTGTGCTTAAAGCGGCGGCATCGGGAACGCCGGTGTTCGGCGTCTGCGGCGGCTATCAGATGCTGGGAGAGACGCTTTCTGACCCGCTGGGAGTGGAAGCCGGAGGCAGCATCAAGGGCATGGGCCTGCTGCCCATGGATACGGTCTTTGCAGGAGACAAAACCAGGACCCGTGTGTGCGGCAGCTTCGGAAAGGTGGGCGGAATATTGTCTGGCCTCTCCGGTACGGAGCTGGAAGGCTACGAGATCCATATGGGCGTGACCACCCTGAAGGAGAGAGCTTCTTCCCTGACAGAAATTCAGAATATCAATGAAGAGGAACAGGGCAGGAAGGCAGACGGCGCCCAGTGCGGAAATGTATACGGCTCCTATGTGCACAGCATTTTTGACCGGGAGCAGGTGGCGGAGAGAATCGTGCAGGCCATCGGACAGGCCAAGGGCGTGGACACGGAAGACATGACGGGCGTGGACTATCAGTCCTTCAAGGAGAGCCAGTACGACATTCTGGCCGCCAGCCTGAGAGAACATCTGGACATGAAGAAAATCTATGAGATTCTGGAACAGGAGGTCTGACCATGAGACAGGAAATAGAGCTGGAAAATGTAAAACCCATGGATATCGAGAAACGCAGTTTTGAAATTATTACGGAAGAGCTGGGCGGAAAATTGCTGGTGCCCGGCACGGAGCTGATCGTAAAGCGATGTATCCATACCAGCGCGGACTTTGACTACGCGGACAACCTCTGCTTCTCGGAAGATGTGGTGGAGAAGGCGAAGATGGCTATTCTGGAAGGCGCCAGCATCGTGACGGATACCCAGATGGCCAAGGCCGGCATCAATAAAAAGGCCCTGTCACGCTACGGCGGCGAGGTATACTGCTATATGTCCGATCCGGATGTGGCAGAGGAAGCAAAACGCCGGGGCGTGACCCGCGCGGTGGTCTGTATGGAGAAAGCTGCCAGACTGAAGAAAAAGCTGATTTTTGCAATCGGAAACGCGCCCACGGCCCTGATCCGTCTCTATGAGATGATCGAAAACGGCGAGATCGCACCGGAGCTGGTGATCGGCGTACCGGTGGGCTTCGTCAACGTGGTGCAGTCCAAGGAGCTGATTATGCAGACGCAGGCGCCCTATATCGTGGCCAGAGGCCGCAAGGGCGGGAGCAATATTGCGGCATGTATCTGTAACGCACTGCTGTATATGATTAATAATGAGAGATAAGAGCTGTCGGAAAAGAGGCTGTCCCAAAAGCGGTTTTGAAGCGTAGGCAGCCGCCGGATATAGCAATAATTTCCAGGATTATTCTATATCCGACGGCTCGCACTACTTTTAACCTGCTTTTTGGACAGCCTTTTTTCGGCAATTATGTTTCAGGAGGAGTTTCCGGTCCGCTGTAAATCATGTCGATGCCCGTCTGAAGGGTTTCAGCATCAATGGCGCCGCTGGCCCGGGCAACGGCATTGCCTTCGGCATCGATGAAATAAGTGGTAGGAAGAGAGTAGGCGCCGTAAGCGATGGCGGCATCGGAATCGGTATCATAGAATACCGGAAAGGTGTATCCCTGTTCAGAAATAAATGCCGATGCGCTGTCAGTTGTTTCACGGGATCCATCCGTCATATTAATCATCAGAAACTGGATTTCTTCACCCAGCTCCTGATATTTGCTCTGAAAATCCGGCATTTCCATTTTGCAGGGACCGCACCAGCTGGCCCAGAAGTTCAGAATAACAGGCTTTCCGATATAATCGGACAGGCGAACCTCGTTGCCGTCCAGATCATATACGGTGAAATCCGGGGCCGGTGTTTCTACGGAATCGGAATTTTCAGAAGAGCCGGAGCTGCCGGAAGAAGCAGATGACTCTGCGGAAACAGAGCTTCCGGAAGCATCTGTGCTTTCGGAGCTGGCAGGCGTTTCGGAAGTACTCTGTGCCACCAGCTGTCCGGAAGCCGGATCAGAACCTAAACGGCTGTAAAGAAACCAGGCGCCGCCGAGGAGTACGATGAATACTGCTATGAGAATGGCCAGGCTTTTTTTGTTCTTCATAATACCTCCTTAACTGAGCAGGCTCAGAAGCCGCCCCAGGGTTCCGGTAGCCATCAGAATGCCGATCAGGATCAGCAGACAGCCGCAGACCGCGTTAATGATACTATAGTGCTTTTTAATCCAGTCAAAGGCAGATTTCAGGTAATCGATCAGTACCGCGCTCAGGATAAAGGGAATTCCCAGCCCCAGAGAATATACAAGCAGCATCAGCATGCCTTCCGCCACATGGCCCTGCTGGGCTGCCAGGCTCAGTGCGGAGCCCAGAAAAGCGCCTACACACGGGGTCCATCCCAGGGAGAAAATGACGCCAAAAACTACAGTTGACAGAAATCCCATGTTGTCGGTCTGTGCGGAGTGACGAATCCCCCGGAACAGATTCAGACGGAACACGCCGAGAAAATTCAGGCCGAAAAAGATAACGATCAGGCCGGAAATGATATTGACAGCAGTCTGATGAGATTTCAGAAAGCTGCCGACCGTTCCGGCCAGGGCGCCCATGGCTACGAATATGGCGGTAAAGCCGAGCACAAAGCCGAGAGCTCCGGTGAGAGTCTTTCGGGTGCTGTGTTCCCCGCCGCCTGCAAAATAGAGAATGTAAATCGGGAGCATGGGCAGCAGGCAGGGGGATATAAAAGTGATAATACCTTCCAGGAAAGAAATAGCGTATTGCAAAATATTCTTCTCCTTCATCATTATTTGTAATACAGAATAATTGAATCGCAAATTTTTTTCTGTGACAAAATCACAGTTTCTGTTATCACGGCAGATTCAGCTTTCTGTGCAGAATATATCTGCTGACGGCGAAATATATGGCCGCAATCACGGCTTCCACCAGAATATAAACCCACAGAAGCTGGCAGAACTGTGTGAGGTTTGCTGCCTGGACGGAGAGTTCGGAGCCGTTCAGCGTCAGCGGAAGAGAGCTTATCGGTATGGACAGAACCGTGATTCCGGGAAGGCTGATCATCTGCTGCAGAAGATAAAGGCCCAGGAAGATCAGCACGGAGGCCAGCACTTTATGGACAGAAAACAGGCTTCCCAGGCTGATGCAGACGTAAAACAGCAGAATGGTTACGGCCAGGCTGACCAGAACCGCCAGGAT
This sequence comes from Candidatus Scatomonas merdavium, assembly GCA_018716575.1. Lineage (GTDB taxonomy): Bacteria > Bacillota > Clostridia > Lachnospirales > Lachnospiraceae > Scatomonas > Scatomonas merdavium. The sequence goes on from DVJR01000130.1 coordinate 19,717, forward strand.
AACAGTCAGTATCGCGCAGAGGGTCAGACTAAGACCATAGCTGCCCGCCAGCTCGGGCAGGGCGCCGAAGAGATCCAGAATCACTTTTCCGGAGGCCTTCGGCTCCAGCAGCAGAAAGGCTGCGATGATGCAGAGAATGTTCAGCACAGCCCATATCAGATAGTTCAGCAGCTTGCACAGCAGCTGTGCGCCGGCGGTGACGGGCAGGGTATTGGTAAGATAACCCTCAGCCGTAAACAGATTCCGGTAATAGCGGACGATCAGCAGGGCGTGCGTAACGATAACGGATACAAAGATCATCAGGGCAAAGACCACCAGATAAAATCCCCATACGGAGTCAGACACAGAGCCGCTTTGCAGAGCGTTCAGCGTTCCGGCGCCGATCAGCGACAGAACCAGCAGCGCCAGGTGCACGGTCAGAAGTCCTCTGTAGGTGGCCTTCCATTCATGTTTCAGCAGTTTTTTCAGCATCGGAATACCTCCCGGAATAATTCGTCAATGGATTTTCCTTCTTTCGCCCGGATCGCTTCGGCCGAACCGTGAAGATACAGGCGTCCCTCCTTCAGAAACAGCACCTCGTCCAGCATGTTTTCCACATCGGAAATCAGATGGGTGGAAATCAGGATGGTGGCCTCCTCGTCGTAATTATTCAGTATCGTGGAGAGAATGTATTCACGGGCGGCGGGATCCACGCTGGCAATCGGTTCATCCAGACAGTAGAGCCTGGCACGGCGGCTCATCACCATGATAAGCTGCACCTTTTCCCTTGTTCCCAGCGACATCTGTTTCAGGCGCTGGTTGGGAAGAATGTTCAGCTCTTTCAGCATTTTTTCCGCCCGGTCCCGGTCGAAATCCTCATAAAAATCATTGAAATATTCAATAATGTCCCGTACCCGCATCCAGTCGCCCAGATACATGTGATCCGGAAGATAGGCGACGATTTTTTTTGTATCCACGCCGGGAATCTTCCCGTCTATCAGCACGCAGCCGTCCGTGGGCTGGAGCAGGGCGTTGATCAGCTTCATCAGCGTGGTCTTTCCGCTTCCATTGGGCCCCAGAAGACCCACGATTTTCCCCGGCTCCAGTTGGAAGGTAAGATTGGACAGGGCCTCTTTTTCGCCGAATCGTTTTGTCAGATCCAGACAGCTCAAACACTCACTCATAATGTCTCCTCTCTGATAATGTCCTGCATCAGCTTCATGATTTCTTCCGGAGTCATTCCCAGACTCCGCATTTTCTCTACGAATTCTTTTACCTGCATGGAAGCCAGCGATTTTCGAACCTCCTGTATGCGCCGGACATCGTCTGTCACAAATCTGCCGCTGGTCCGCAGGGCATACAGCAGGCCGCTGCCCTCCAGCTCGGAAAGCGCTTTCTGCATGGTATTGGGATTGACGGCAGCCTGAGCCGCCAGCTCCCGCACAGAGGGCAGCTTTTCCCCGGGCTGGTAGCGGCCGGTGACGATATCAAGCTGAACCTTTTCTACCAGCTGTGCATAAATCGGTTTTTGGGAATCCAGTTTCCAGGGCATCTGACAGCTCCTTTCAAATTGTATTATTCAATTAATACAATAATACAAGAAGGAGAGTTTGTCAACAGGATATCTAAAAACAGAAAAAAGACATCCTTACTCTGATTGAGTTCGGATGCCTTTGCTTTTGAATCGATTTTTCAATACAAGTTTCAGAAATTCAAATGAGCATATGAGATTGATCGAATAGTCAACTTCAAATATAATAGGATTATATAAAATCAGGAGGTGTGATATGTTTTTGCTGAGGGAAACGATTCGTTCATCGGCAGATCTGCGGAATCATTATAGTGAGATTTCC
>DVJR01000131.1 GCA_018716575.1 Candidatus Scatomonas merdavium
GACCAGTCAAAATTCTCACGGTTCGCACACAACGCTTCCGCATCTTCAAGAGCTTCCGCCGCGCTGTCCGCGGATATGTCCACATATCCGTAGGACACGGTCATCAGCCGGTACACTTTCTGTTTTCTTTCCTGATTCATAAGCTGTCGTCTCCTTTCTTGAACATCCATCCTCACACATGCCCGGATTCAGATAACTCCGTATACGAAGGGAAAGACGAAGCGTCTGCTCCGGCGCGCCCCCAATACATGCCCATCGGGCAGAGTACGGCCTGCGGCCCGTTCTGCATATGCGGTCAGTTTACTTTTGCTGATTCTTATGGGGATGAGAACCCCGGAAAACTGTCAGAACTTTCAGAAACGGATATCTGCTGATTTACAGAAATGTTTTCTGAACTGTATCTTTTGCTATATGTATTATAGCACAGAGAAACCGCGTATGTAAATATATCATCCTGCGATTTTTTCTGCGTGTTTTTCTGCGCCGTTTATCCGCGGCGGACAATATTCTGCGATTCACGGTTTGCCGGACAGAAAGCTCAGAAGCAGTGAACTCCGGACAGATCCGGGATTCGCTGCTTCTGTCATATCACGCTATATTCTTCACGCTATTCCGGCTTCCGCTTCTTTCGCCACGGCTTACTTTCCAAAATATCCGGCGATTTCTTTCATCCGTTCTGTCTGCGCCACATGGAAGGGGCACCGCCTGTCGCAGTGGCCGCAGGAAATACAGTCGGAAGCCGTCTTTTCCAGATTTCTGTAATGCTCTCCAGCCATGGAATCCCCGGCGGCAGCCAGATCATAATACTTATTGATCAGGCCCACATCCAGTCCCGCTGGACAGGGCTGGCAGTGATTGCAGTAAACACAGGCTCCCGCCGCGTCCTTTGGCATAAAGCTTCCGAGAAGCGAATAATCCCTCTCCTCCGGCGATGCGTCCAGAAATCCCAGCAGTTCCTGCACATCCTCCCGGTTCCGGATACCCGGAAGCACCGTCAGCACTCCCGGCTTGTCCAGGGCATACTGTATGCACTGGTACGGCGTCAGCGCCTGTCCGAAGGGAGAGAGCTTCGCGTCCAGCAGCTTCCCGCCGGCAAAAGGTTTCATAACGGAGATACCCACGCCCTCAGCCTCGCAGCGGCGGTACAGCGCCATGCGCTCGCCGGCGCTGCCGTTTGCGTAATCCCCGTGCTGATAGTCGTATGCCGCGTTGATGGAAAACATCAGTTGATCGATCATTCCCTGATCCAGCACCCGGGCAGCCAGCGCCGGCGTATGGGACGACAGCCCCATATGCCGCACCACTCCGGTCTCCTTCATGTTCAAAAGGTAAGCCAGCACGCCATTCTTCTGGTAAGCCCTCCAGTCAGAATCTTCATCCAGGCAGTGGATAAAGCCATAGTCAATATAATCCGTTTTCAGTTCCTTCAGCATCCGGTCAACCTGCCTCTTCACCGTCTCCAGATCCGTGGTCCAGCCATACTCCCCGGTCTCATAATTGGCCCCGAAGTGTACCTGATAGCGTATCTTGGATCTCACGGACGCGAATGCCTTTCCGAAATAGCCGAAGGTTCTGGCTCCCGCTGTCGCCAGGTCTGCGTAATTAATTCCGTTTTCAAAAGCATACGCCAGTGTCTCCAGCGCCTCTTTCTCCGGCGCTTCGGAAATATAGCTCGTGCCGATTCCCAGCACGCTGATTTTATCCCCCGTTTTCCGGTGAACTCTGTATTCCATCTCATATCCTCCATACCCTGTTTTCCGATTTTATGTTTTTAGAATCAGTATAACGCGCCGGCCCTCGCTTATCAAATACCTGTTCTTTATGGATATTCATAGTTTTTGGTTATCTGCGCCCTGATTTTTACAGGATTTTACAGAAATTTGATGATTTTCTCTCTTATTGCGGGTATGATAAAAATACCGCCTGAAATTATACTGTTTTAAAGGAGTGTTTGCAGATTGACTTATAAAGAACTGAAGAAAACCGACGAAATCAATACCTATATCGAACAGGGCAATCTCGTGCTGGGCGCCCTGGGCTACACGGAGCATTCCCGGATTCACGCCTCCAAGGTGGCGTCAACCGCCGGGAAAATCCTGAAGGAGCTGGGCTACGACGCCCACCAGATCGAGCTGGCCAAAATGGCCGGATATCTCCACGATATGGGAAACAGCATCAACCGCGAGGATCACGCCCATACCGGCGCCCTGATGGCCTTTCAGCTCCTGCGGGAAATGAAGATGGATCCGGCGGATATCGCCGTCATCATCACCGCCATCGGCAATCATGACGAAAAAACCGGCGCCGCGGTCGATCCCGTTTCCGCCGCCGTCATACTTGCCGACAAGACGGACGTGCGCCGGAACCGGGTCCGCAACAAAATCAAAGCCACCTTCGACAAGCACGACCGGGTCAACTACGCGGCTACTTCCTCCAGCCTGGAAATCAACCCGGACAAGAAGCTGATTTCTCTGAATATCGAGCTGGACGAGCAGATCTGCTCCATCATGGACTACTTCGAAATATTTCTCCAGCGAATGCTGATGTGCCGCCGGGCGGCGGAAATCCTGGGGCTGAAATTCCGGGTAACGGCAAACGGACACAAGGTGGGGTAATGGCAGCCAAAGCAGGGCATTTCCGCCCTACATCTAAGGCCGCCGCATCTGTAACCGAACAGCTACAGATACGGCGGCCTCGCAGAATGTTCTTACTTCTCCGCACCTTTTTTCTTATTTTTTATCCATTCCTTCAGAATCCAATTTATGTATTGGCTGAAATTGCGGTCATCTTCTTCCGCCAACTCTTTTACCGTTTCAACCACACTTTCATCCAGCGTGATGCTGACTTTTGTTTTTAACGGTTTTGTACTCATGCATCATCATTCCTTTTTTCTATAATATAGCATCAGGAATGATTTAATATTGCCAAGTAGGATAAAGTAGTATAAAATAGGATAGTGAAAATCTGCCGAGAGGGGGAAATCGGCCGTGAAACTGCTCTCTGTTATCGTTCCCTGCTTCAACGAGGAACAGGCGCTGCCTCTGTTCTATCAGGAATTGACGCGGGTACTGGCCGGTATAAAAAACTATCGCTTTGAACTGATCTTTGTGGACGACGGATCAAGGGACCGGACTCTGGATATTCTGAAAGAGCTCGCCGGAGGGGACCGCCGCGTCCGCTATCTCTCTTTTTCCCGCAACTTTGGAAAAGAAGCCGCTATCTACGCCGGGCTGGAACATTCCACCGGCGATTATGTGGTGCTCATGGACGCGGATCTTCAGGATCCGCCGTCGCTGCTGCCGGACATGCTCCGCGCTCTGGACACGGAGGGATATGACAGCGCGGCCACACGGCGCGTCACCCGCCAGGGAGAGCCGCCCGTCCGTTCCTTCTTCGCCCGGCTGTTCTATAAGCTGATCAACCGGATCTCCGACGTGGAGATCATGGACGGGGCCAGAGACTACCGGATGATGACCCGGAAAATGACCAATGCCGTCCTCGATCTGAAGGAATACAACCGCTTTTCCAAAGGCATCTTCGGATGGGTGGGCTTCCGGACCAGATGGTTTGCCTACGAGAACCGGAACCGGGTGGCCGGCGAGACAAAATGGTCCTTCTGGAAGCTGCTGGCCTATTCCATCGAGGGCATCATCGCTTTCAGCACCGCTCCCCTGTCCATCGCCATATTCGTGGGGCTGCTCTGCTTCGGGCTGGCTTTCGCCATGATCCTCTTCATTGTAATCAAGACGCTTCTGTTCGGCGATCCCGTGGGCGGCTGGCCTTCGCTGACCTGCATCGTCCTGCTGGTGGGCGGCGTACAGCTGTTCTGCACCGGAATCATCGGAAAATACCTCTCCAAGACCTATCTGGAGACGAAAAACCGCCCGAAATACATTCTGCGCGAGGACAACCTCGAAGCAGCAGATCATAACAGTAACAGAAAGGAATCCTGTCATGCGTAAACAATGTTCTGCATTCTGGAAAGAAATCAAAGAATCCGCCCGCGGATTCGCCGCCTTTGCCGGAGGCCACAAAGGCGTTATCATCGTGCTGGTTCTGGCGCTTCTGTTCGTATACGGCGCGCAGATCTTCTATTACAGCGTCTCCATCGACGGGGAAGCCGCCCTCATTTCCGAACGGGAAATTCTGAAATCCTGGCTCACCATAGACCGGTACGGCCTGCTCATTACGAAAACGCTGTTCGGCCTGGACCGCTTCGTGCCGTTCGTATCCAATTTCCTGATGGTTCTGGCTCTGGGATTTTCCGCCTTTTTCTTCGATTTCTGCGTGAACGAATGGGCGGGCAGCAGCAAACGCTACCGCCTCTTTTACTACATTTTTCCGGCAGCCTATATCACCGCGCCCTGCCTGGCGGAACAGTTCTACTTTTCCCTGCAGTCCTTTGAGGTGGCATGGGCCATGCTGCTGTGCATCTTCTCAGTCTACTGCTTCAGCCGGCGTCTGTTCCGGAAGAACAGCATTCTCTGGACGGTTCCCGGATTCATCTGCATGATCTGGGCTTTCGCCACCTACCAGTCCTTTGTGGGCGTATTTGTCGCCGTCGCTCTGGTTTCCTTCCTTCTGGTCTACCAGAACGGCGGGATTACGGTTCCGAAGAAAAATTTCTGGCTCTTCTGCGGGCTGAAATACATCGCCGTCTTTGTTATCGGCTTTGCCGCATACATGCTGATCGGCCGGCTGATCCGGGAAAATTTCAACCTGGTATCCGCCTACCTGGACAACCAGATGGTCTGGAAAACCGAAGGGGCTTCGGCTGCCCTGCACTACATCCTGGGGGACGCGGCGCGGATTTACGCGGGCTTTATGCCCACCTTCTTCTCCCGGCTGTTTACTCCGGTGATGCTTCTGTGCACACTGCTGCTGATCGTCCGGGGACGGAGGATGAAGCGCAGCGGCTTCCTGATCTATCTGGCAGCCTGCGCCCTGCTGATGGTGTCTCCGCTTTTCCTGTCCGTCTACAGCGGATCCCATCAGCCCCTGCGCGGCCAGCTTACCTACGTCTTTGTGTTCGCCTTCTTCCTGGCGGGCCTGACCACAGTCACCAGAAAAGCGCTTTCCGCCGTCTGCTGTCTGATCGGAGCTGTGGTCTCCCTGTACCACGGCCAGACCGTGACCCAGCTCTTCCACACGGCCTATGTGACCTATAACCAGGACAGGGATCTGGCGGCCGCCGTTTACAACAGAGTCAGCCAGGTGGGGGCCGATGCGGGTATGGAAGAATATACCGTCGTGTTCGTGGGCACTCACAGCCCTGTATTCACTGAAGACGCCCTGCTGGGTGAAATGATCGGAAAATCCTTCTTCGAATGGGATTCTGCCAGCTACTACGGCTCCACAGGCCGCATTATCGATTTCTGCGACCCGCTGGGCTATGAGATGGAGATTCCGGGCGAAGCGCAGGCGGCCTATGCGCAGGAACAGGCTGCATCCATGCCGTCCTGGCCCGCCACCGGCAGCGTCCAGGCTTCTGATGGAATCATTATTGTGAAGCTGTCGGAATAAAGCCTCTTTGTTCTGAAATATTGCAGAGGGCTGTCACAAAAGGCCGATTGAAAGTGTGGTAAGCCGCCAGATATAGAATAATCCCGGGGGATTATTGCTATATCTGGCGGCTGCTCGCATTTCAAAATCGCTTTTGCGACAGCCTCGCTTTCATTCGGAAAATCTTCTGTGACAGTCTCCTTCCCTGTCTTTAATTTCCCGCTGTCTGGAACAGCTTATCCTTCGCATCTTTGATACAGCCAATCAGCCCTCTGTGGCATACGCAAAACTATTTCAGCGTTTCCCATATGAATTGTT
>DVJR01000002.1 GCA_018716575.1 Candidatus Scatomonas merdavium
CAAGATTAAAACTCCCTCTTTTGCACAGAAAGCAGGCAATCTGAGCGGTGGAAATCAGCAAAAGGTGGTCTTGAGCAAATGGCTTGCCAGTGATGCGGAAATCCTGATTTTTGATGAGCCGACAAGAGGAATCGATGTAGGTGCAAAACAGGAGATTTACTTCCTGATGAACGAACTGGCTGAGGCTGGAAAGGCTATTTTAATGATTTCTTCTGAGATGGAAGAGCTGATGGGAATGTCAGACAGAATTATTGTGCTTTATGAAGGACGTCAGACAGGTGAAGTATCCAGAGAGAGCTTTTCTCAGGAAATCATTATGGAAAAGGCTTCAAACATTGTGAAATAGGAGGATGCGAAAGTGAATAAGGCAAGCACAAAGAAATTTGATTTTAAAAATGTAATGCGGGAGTCCGCAATTCTGTTAGTACTGATTGCGATCGTTATCATTTTTTCCTGTCTTTCTCCGCAGTTTTTTAAACTCAGCAATTTTATGACGATCCTGAGACAGGTATCCATTCTGGCCATTGTGTCGGTAGGTATGACCGTAGTGCTGGTATCCGGTGGCATTGATCTGAGTGTGGGTTCGATCGTGTCTGTTGTCAGCGTGATCACCTCCATGGCAGCAGTAAATTTAAGTCTGCCGGTTGGGCTGGCGGTCGTGATCGGCCTGCTGGTCGGAGTTTTGATGGGACTGATCAATGGTCTGATGATTACGCTGACAGGTATGCCGCCGATGATAGGAACACTGGCAACACAGATTGCATTTCGTGGTCTGGCATTCATTATCTGTAACGGCGCATCGATCTATGATCTTCCGGAGAGCTTCAGCGTATTCGGACAGGGGTATGTAGGAGCGGTTCCGGTTCCCGTTATCATTATGGTGGTAATTCTGGCGATTTTTGCATTCTTTTTGGGCAAGACCTACATGGGCCGTTACTTCTATTCTGTTGGAAGCAATCCGGAAGCAACCAGGCTGTGCGGCCTGAATGTCAGAAAAATTCAGATTCTGGCGTATGCATTGTGCGGATTATTGAGCGCGATCGGAGCAATCATCATGACCTCCCGTGTCAATTCCGGTCAGCCCAGATCCGGTGAAGGTTATGAAATGGATGTACTGACAGCCTGCGTAGTCGGCGGCGTCAGCATCAACGGCGGTGAAGGAAAGATTCGCCATATTGTAATCGGTGTGCTGATTATAGGGATTCTGTCCAACGGTCTGACGATTCTCGGCATCAGCGAGTACTGGCAGCAGGTGGCAAAAGGACTGATTCTAGCGGTAGCAGTAGGATTTGACGCAGTACAGAAAAACAGAAAAAAGGCGTAAGCGCAATATCATCGGACGGAGTGAACAGAATGATCGAAAAAATAGAACAGATTGCGGTAACGGAGACGTCGCATCCCTTTGCCACTGCTTATGAAAAATGCAGATTTGCAGAGAAGGGATACATAGAGGAAGAGTATTTTATCTCTGGAAAAGCAAATGTCTATGGCTGGGACAATGGAGAAAAGACAGTAATTTTACCGAATAATCCCTATACAAACCGTATTCTGGTCAGAAAGCCGGAAAACAGGGAAAAGTTCAGCGGAAACGTAGTAGTGGAAATCCTGAATTCCACTAGCTTTATCGATTTTGACCGCTGCTGGGCGCTGACTTACCGGTATATGATGCGGAACGGAGATATTTATATCGGAATTACCAGCAAGCCGAATGTGATTCCGGCGATGCTGAAAGTAGATGCGGAGCGGTATGCGCCGCTGAACTGGAAAAACCCGCAGAAGGAGCCGCAATATGATCTGGCGGACCAGGATCTGGGGAATATGGAAGGCGCCTCTTCACCTGAAACAGAGGACGGTCTTTTCTGGGATATGCTGACAGATCTGGCAGAACTTTTACGGAAAAAAGAGAATCCGCTGACAGGAGCGTATGTTCCCTGTTATCAGTATCTGGCAGGATGGTCTCAGTCAGGTGCTTATATGATACGGTTCATCAACGATTTTGCCTATGAAAAAGAGCGGGAGATTCCTTATTTTGATGGGTACTTTTCCGCAGGCAGCGCCAGCACATGTATGCCGGATCTGAATCAGGGATACGGCCGGACGGCAGCTTCCAGTGACAGGAGACTCAAAAGGGTATTTCAACCGTATATGGAAATGCATACGGAAAGTGAAAATGTACTGTGGGGAAATCGTGAAGCCAGGGGTACCACATCCTTTGAAAAGGAGATGCAGTACTGTATCTATGATGTTCCGGGCGCGACTCATGATGCGAAGTCTACTATGATTGATTATTACATCGGAGACAGGGATGTATTTCTGTCCGGCATTATACCGAATTATCCGGGCAGAGAGATCCATCCCAATGACTTTCCCTATGAAGTGGCCTTTCAGACAGCATTGAGTCTGTTGTATAGCTGGGTAAGAGAAGGAAAGAGGCCGTTTCAGACGGAACCCATTCAAACCGATGGGAATCTTGTGAATCTGACGGATGAGACCGGAAATGCGAAAGGTGGTTTCCGGATGCCCTTTGTGGAAGTGCCACTCTGTGTATATCATCCGGTCAGTACGCCGATAAAACCGGATTTTGCTTTTGGCTGCACTCTGTTCGGATATGTAGAAAACTACTCCAGAGAACGGGCATTGGAGCTGTATGGCTCTGAAGAGGGGTATCTGCAGAAATTTCAGGACAGCCTGAAAGACTGTGTCTGCCGTGGCCTTGTTTTGCCGGAAGATGAGAAATTCTGTATGGAGTATGCCCGAAAAAAAGCGGCAGAAATCTTTGAAGAGCAGAAGTCACAGCCTGCGGAAAGGAGAACAGTATGGACGATATGAAAAGATTAACCTGGCAGCTTCGGAGGGATATCATTGAGATGATTCACAATTCCAGAGCCGGGCATGTAGGAGGAGACTTAAGCGTGGTCGATATTCTGGCTACTCTTTATTTTCAGGTAATGAATGTTTCTCCTGAGAATTTTACGGATCCGGACAGGGATCGTTTCCTTCTGAGTAAGGGCCACTGTGCAGATGCTCTTTACTGTGTGCTGGGGGAGAGAGGGTTTTTTGACAAACAGGAAGCGATACAGACCTTCAGCCATTTTGGCTCCCGGTTTATCGGGCATCCAAATACAGATGTTCCGGGCATTGAAATTAATTCCGGTTCACTGGGACATGGCATTTCGGTGGGCGTGGGCATGGCGCTGGCGCTGCGAAGCAATGGAAGTCCGGCCAGAGTGTATGTGGTGGCTGGAGACGGGGAAATGGCAGAAGGCTCCAATTATGAAGGCATGATGGCAGCAGGGCATTATAAACTGGATAATCTCTGTGTCACAGTGGATGTAAACGGGCTGCAGATCAGCGGTGAAACGAAGGATGTGATGGACAGTGCGGATCTGGGAGCGAAATTCCGGGATTTCGGTTTTAATGTCATTGAAGTGGCAGATGGAAACGATTGCTGTCAGTTAAAGGAAGCCTATGATCTGGCTGCATGCTATAAAGGCAGACCCACGGCTGTTATCGCACATACCATAAAAGGCAAGGGCGTATCCTTTATGGAAAATCAGGCGTCCTGGCATCACGGCGTTATGAGTGAAGAGCAGTATCATCAGGCAGTGAAGGAAATAGAGGAGGTGCTGGCATGAACAAAATTACAAACCGTCAGGCAGTCTGTGACGTGCTTTTGAAAGCTGCGGAACAGAAAAAAAATCTGGTTGTCATGTGTTCGGATTCCCGCGGATCAGCGTCTCTGACTCCGTTTTTCAAGGCGTATCCGGAACAGAGCTATGAGGTGGGAATCGCGGAGCAGAATCTGGTATCCGTAGCGGCAGGAATGGCCGCATGCGGAAAAAAAGTCATTGCGGCGTCTCCGGCCAGTTTCCTTTCAACCAGAAGCTATGAGCAGGCAAAAATTGATGTGGCTTATTCCAAAACGAATGTTATTCTGCTGGGTATCAGCGGCGGGATCAGCTACGGTGCTCTGGGGATGACGCATCACTCCTGTCAGGATATTGCAGCCATGTGCGCTTTGCCGGATATGCGGGTATATCTGCCCAGCGATCGTTTTCAGACCACTAAACTGATGGAAGCGCTTCTGGAGGATGAGCTTCCGGCTTATGTGCGGCTTAGTCGTTCTGCCACTGAGGATGTATATGACGAGAAAATTAGTTTTACGCTGAATAAAGCCAATGTAATAGCGGAAGGAACGGATGTCACTGTTGTAGCCTGCGGAGAGATGGTACCCTATGCTGTTTCTGCCGTGCAGCTTTTAAAAGAACAGGGGATATCAGCCGGTCTGATTGATATGTACTGCCTGAAGCCGTTTGATCAGGAAACTTTACTGAAAGCTGCTGAAAACAGCAGGTGTGTAGTAACCGTAGAAGAGCATGCGCCACATGGCGGTCTGGGCAGTCTGGTTTCACAGGCGCTGACAGCCAGGTGTCCGAAGAGGGTTCTGCAGATTTCCCTGCCGGATGGCCATATGATTCCGGGGGAAAATAAAGAAGTGTTTGCCGCATACGAAATGGACGGTAAAGGCATAGCGAAGCGGGTAGCCGCATTTCTGAAGGAGTATGGCTTATGAAATATATTCTGTCCGTAGATCAGAGTACGCAGGGGACGAAAGGACTGCTTTTTGATGAAAAAGGAATTCTCCTGAAAAGAGCGGATCGGACTCATGAACAGATTGTGAATGAGAAGGGCTGGGTGGAACACAATCCCCTGGAAATCATGAAAAATACGCTGGCCGTATGCCGGGATGTAACGGAACAGGCCGGTATTGATCCGGCAGATATTCAGGCTTTTGGTATTTCCAATCAGAGAGAAACGGCCATGGCGTGGGACAGGCAGACGGGCAAGCCGGTAGGAAATGCCATTGTCTGGCAGTGCGCCAGAGCAGCGGAAATCTGTGAACGGCATCAGTCGGAAGCAGAAATCATCCGGAAAAAGACAGGTATTACGTTGTCTCCGTATTTCCCCGCATCCAAGCTGGCCTGGATCATGGAGAACATGCCGGAAGCGCGACGGCTGGCAGGAGCAGGGCAGTTGGCAGTAGGAACTATGGACAGTTGGCTGGTCTATAATCTGACCGGAGGGAAAGTACATAAAACAGATTATTCCAATGCGTCCAGAACTCAGCTTTTCAATATTTTTGAACTGTGTTGGGATGAAGAAATCTGCAGAAGCTTTGGTATTCCGCTGGAAGCACTTCCTGAAGTCTGCATGTCCGACAGTTGTTTTGGCATGACAGATCTGGGAGGGCTGCTGCCAAAGGAAATTCCCATCCATGGGGTACTGGGAGACAGTCACGGCGCTTTGTTCGGACAGGACTGCCGGCAGGCAGGACAGATCAAAACCACGTATGGGACTGGCTCTTCTGTAATGATGAATATAGGAGAGATTCCCAGACTGAGTGATAAAGGTATTGTGACCAGCCTGGCCTGGGGTATGAATGGAAAGATAAATTATGTTTTCGAAGGAAATCTGAATTATACCGGGGCAGTTATCTCATGGCTGAAAAATGATGTGGGTCTGATTCGGAGCGATGCGGAAACCGGAACATTGGCGGAACAGGCCAATCTACAGGATCGGGCATATTTCGTGCCGGCCTTTACAGGCCTTGGGGCGCCATACTGGGATTCAGAAGCCACGGGCCTTTTGACCGGCGTGACGAGGACAACAGGGAAAAAGGAAATTGTAAAGGCCTGTCTGGAAAGTATCGCTTATCAGATCACAGATCTGATCCTTCTGATGCGGGAAGAATCAGGGAAAGAGTTGGCTGAAATCCGTGTCGATGGCGGTCCGACTGCCAATCGGTATCTGATGCAGTTCCAGAGTGATATTGCCAGCGCGGCAGTACGTATTCCGGAGTTACAGGAGCTGTCGGGCATGGGAGCCGCCTATGCGGCAGGAATTGCATGCGGGCTTTATGATCCGGATTGTATTTACAGTCATGTCGCATACAGAACCTATCAGCCGGATATGGAGGAAGCAATCCGCAGGAAATTGTACAGTGGATGGCAGAATGCGGTTCACCAGGCTTTAACGCATTCGTCTGAATAGTAAGAGGCCGCGCTGGAAAATAATAACGATATAGGAATGTTCCAAAACATCCTTTGACTGTAAAAAGGCTGTTTTGGAACATTTCGCAGTTATTCACCATTTTCTTCTGTTACTTTGCAGAGGGTATGGCCCCCGAAAATTGCATAGACTTTTTCTGATGTCGAATGAACAGAAAAAATTGTACAAAATTGTTCAAAAAATTCAAAATCGTGAAATTGCACAAACGATGCCGAAGTATGGAAAAAAATGGTATTTTCCGCAGATGTGGACAGGCAAAAGTTATCCACAATTGAAAATGCCGGAAATTGGGCAAAATCGGAGTTATACACGAAGTTATCCACATTATCCACACGATTTGGGATGAAAACATGGACTTTACATAAAAAAAATCGGAACGAACGTTTTGGTAACATGTCCCAAATCTTCTTTTCAGGGGAAATTTTTGGAGAAATCCCTTGACAAAAGGATAGTCAAATTATGGAGAAAGCTGCCGGAAAATAGCGGGGAATTGTAAAATGAAAATTTAATTTGTCAGATAATTTGTGACGGTATTTTCAGCAGAAAAGCTATTCTTGACAGGATTATATAGAACGCCTATATTAATATATATAGAATTTCTATATAATCACACGGACAGGGAGGACGTCTATGGGGACAAAAAAATTTCAGGAAAGCTATCTGGATATGCTGCTGTTGAAGCTCCTGTCGCAGAAGGATATGTACGGATATGAAATTATACAGGAGATCAGGGAGAGATCATCGGAGCTTTTTTCTCTGAAGGCGGGAACGCTGTATCCGCTGCTTCACCTGCTGGAGCGGGAAGGGTATCTGGTCACCTATGATGGCCTGGCGGACAGAGGAGCGGTCAGGAAATATTATCGGATTACGGAAGAAGGGAGAAAGGCGCTGGACGGCAGGACGGAGGATTGGAAGAGATATTCCGGCGCACTGAACGCCATTCTGGAAGGGTAAACATAGCCAGAGGCTGCGGACAGAGAAGTGCAATTGAAACAGGATTGCAAGGAGAACGGGAGGAAATGGGATGGAGGGTAAAGAGAAAAACAGAAAAAGAACACAGGCAGACAGGATAGAGGAGTATCTGGGTGTATTATGCAGACAGATTCACTGGAAAAGCTACCGAAAGGCCATAAGAGATGAACTGAAGGATCATATAGAGGATGCCTCGTCGGAGATGAGGAAGAAGGGGCTTTCCGCAGATCAGGCATTGGAAAAGGCGTTGTGCGACCTGGGCGATCCGGCGGAGACGGGGAGGAAACTGAACCGGATATACCGGCCCTCCTGGAATAGAAGGCTGGCAGCGGCGGTACTCGGCGGAACGGCGCTGTTTCAGGTGCTTTACCTGTCCGCAGGCGTGCAGAGCGGCGTTCTGGACGGCGCGGGACTGCGGATGCGGCTTCTGGAGACCGTAATATGGCTTTTGGCGGGGGTGCTGCTGTCTGCTGTGGTGTTCAGCCGGGACTATTCCAGGACAGCGGTTGTCCGGAAATGGCTTCTGATTCTGTGCCTGGCGACGGTGCTGGGCGCAGCAGCAGTCAGACAGGTTTTCAGGGGACAGGGAGAGAGTATGGTGACCGGCCTGATGCTTCTGCTTCCTGTATTCAGCTGCTTTGCCGTAGGGCGGCAGAAAGGGGAGAAACAGCCGGGAGCGCTGCTGGCCGCAGGCGCGGCGTTTGTGCCCGTATTGGCGGCATGCTGGCTGGAAGCGTATTCGGCTGCCGTTCTGCTGGCCGGAACCGGTGTGGTACTGCTGGCGTATGCCCTGCACAGAGACTGGTTTGAATTGGGGAAAAAGAAAGGGTACTGGCTGCTGGCTGTTCTGCCCGCTGCGGCCGGGGGCGTCTGGATAGCCGCGCAATATGGCTGGCAGCGTTTTGCCATGGGGATGGACGGTTTTTTCATTCAGGATTATGTGGGACAGTTTCGGCTTTTGGGGCCGTCGGGGGTGGCCGGACTGGCGGAGCAGACGGCGGATTTTCCGCTGACGCTGTGTGCTTCCCGGTATGGCTGGATTGTTCTGCTGCTGTACGGCCTGCTGCTTCTGCTGCTGTGCAGAGGGGCCGTGAAGGTTTTCCGGAGCCAGAAAAGCTTTACCGGCAGGCTGCTGACTGCAGCGCTTCTGACGGGCTGGATACTGCGGGCAGGGCTGGCTGTACTGACGAATCTGGGGCTGCCGCTGGCGCCCGGCGCGGTTCTGCCTTTTCTGGACGGGCATTGCGCCATGGCGGTGTTCTATTTTCAGATGGGTATTCTGGAAACGGTATCCTGTTTCGGAAATTATGTGAAAGGAGAGCGGGGCGACGGGGATAAAAGCCGCCTTCTGGATATACGGGACGGGAAAATTATTATTACATACAGATAAATAAGGAAAAGGCCGACGCTGCTATCCGGTATGCTGGTACGGAAGCAGCGTCGGCCTCTGTCTTAATCTCTTAATCCTGCGTCAGCAGCTTATGGCTGCAGTTGCGGAATGCCTGAATCACCCGGTCATTGGGACGGAGATTCATGATAAACAGCGGTTTTTCTCTGATAGAAGCCGCGTAGGGAGCCAGAAATTCTTCCACCTGGCGGTACAGCTCTTCGTCATCCTCCGGAACAGGATGCGCCGGTGTAAATGGATCGTGGGCGCCCAGAAGAATCTGATCGCCATAGGCCGCCACCAGCTTCTGCTTGTCATTGATGGGTTGTCCGCCCCACATATCCATGCCGCATTCGATCATGGCCGGAACCAGGCTTTCATTTTTTCCACAGCAGTGGAAGTCGAACAGCAGGCCGAGACTGTGACAGTGATCCACGATCTGTTTCATATAGGGAACCAGCATTTCCCGGCAGGTATCCAGGGAAAAGAAAGGAGCGCGCTGGGAGCCCCAGTCATCGTGGAAAAATACGGCGTCGATATGATAACAGGCAGCGAATTTGTCCAGCAGTTTTTTGTAAAAGTCAACCAGCGCCTGGAAGAGCTCTTTGACGTCCTCCTGCTGATCCTCGTCGATCAGGGCCACGGCGGCGGCTTCAAAATCCAGGAAGGAAATCAGGCGCTCGAACATGCCGTTGAAAATCCATATCGTTACCAGCTTGTCGGTGTTCAGAAATTCTCTGTTTTCCTCCGCGCTTTTTTCCCAGTCCCACTGATCGATATCCGGAAACACTACTTTTTCCTTCCACTGAGAAATATCTTCCAGAAAGGGCTTTCCGGGTTCCACCATGGAACCGCCCGCTACGGGTATGTATTTCCACTGAATTCCGAAAATATCCGGGCCGCCTACAGGACCGTCGTAAGGCTGGCCGTCTATGACAAACGCTCTGGCCACATTGTCCGGGTAGATGCGGGGTGAAAAGTTGATGGAATCGGACTTCATGGGAATCCACTGGGGATTCTGATGACGCAGAGTCCGGAGATAATTTTCCCGGGGCGTAATAGTCGGTTCAAAGTTATTTGGAAACATAATATGCAGACCTCCTCTGTATTTGCTTTCTGTGTTTTGCCGTCTGTCGGAGCAGTGCTGTCAGCCTGTCAGCCGAATATGATATTGCCAAACGGAATGCCTACCAGAATGACCATCAGGGCCAGAGCGGCGATTCCCAGAAGCGAATGCAGTTCCACCTCTTTTGTGGAAACCCATTCCTTGTTGCCGTGCAGCATGGCTCCGGCCGGGCTGGCGCAGGGCAGCAGCAGGCCGCAGTTGGCGCAGAAACAGATCATGGCGGTCATCATCAGCGGGTTGACACCCATCTGGCTGGCGAAAGGATACATGACAGGAATCATGATAGCGGCAGCCACGGTATTGTTGATGACGTTTGTCAGCGCCAGAGTCGCCAGGCAGGCGAAAATGGAGAACACATACGGCGAAGCGTTGGAGAACACCGGTGAGAACAGCTGAATGACGCTGTTGGTAAATCCGGTATCCGCTGATGACAGTGCGCCTCCGATAGTGGTGGCGGTAGCAACCATGAACAGCATGGGCCACAGGATTCCACCGTTCGCCAGCTCCTTGAATGTAAAGAATGGTTTTCCATCCTTCATTCTGGGGAAGGTCAGAAATACGATGATCAGCAGCACGATCGCAGTGGTTCCCAGAGTGTTCAGGAAAGTCTTGGCGCCTCCGGCGGGCAGGCAGCTGGGGATGATTGTCAGGACAATCAAAGCAACCAGAGCGCCGATGGCGAATTTCTGTTTTGAAGTAAGAGCAGATACCTCTTCAACTTCGATGCCCTTCTGCAGCAGGCTCATATCCGGACGCAGGAAGAAGCGGCAGAACAGCCAGTAAACAACTGTGGTGCAGGCGCAGAATACCAGGCTGAATACCAGATACTGAATGTAATTGTAGCTGGTGTAAGCATTGTTGGAAGCGTTGAACATGAAACCGAAGTTGGTTACAACGCCGGCCTGGAAGGGCAGCGCCAGAGCGCCGAGAGCGTTGAAGAAGATAACGGCGCAGACCATCATCTTGGGCCATTTGTCTTTTTTGGTATAGCCGACCTGAGCGCTGATGGTATAGACAAGATCCCAGCAGAGCAGGATAGCGGCAAAACCGGCGCCAAAGGCCGCGCAGATCCAGGTGGCCAGGCAGATGACGATGGACAGCCTCCAGGGATGTCCTTTGCAGAATCTGGAGCGCACCAGTTTTGTCACGAAATATTTGGAAATTCCGGTGGTAGTAAGCACTGCGGAAAATACCAGCAGCCACAGGATCAGCTGAATGGTTCCATTGCTGATGGTGGAAGTCAGGGCTTCGGAAACATTGGTAGTGTATCCGCTGAAGCCCAGCATGACCAGAGCCAGAACGCTGGGCCAGATCATGTCGCAGGTGATCCATCCCCACAGGGCGCCCAGGAAAATTCCCAGAATCGTCATTCCCAGAGTCGTCATGGAGCCTATGGGCGGAATAAACCGGAAAAGAGCCATAAGCAGAACGACGATGGCGCTGTTTAAATAGTACTTTTTGTTCATTTTTGGTCCCCCTTTTAAGAATTTTTATACAATTATTCTAAAAAAAGGATCGTTTTGTGTAAAGCAAGTGCTTTTTGGGGAAAACGGCAACGTGTAAAATATAGATTGACACAGGACTTTTCGGCTGTTAAAATAATGAAAATCGAAGCTTGGAATATTTGGGAGGAAGAGAAAGGATGCGTTTGGAACAGCTTTATGCTTTTCAGAAAATTGCTGAGACAGGCTCCATCCGGAAGGCCAGCGCCGCGCTTTTTTCAACGCCGCAGAACATCAGCCAGGCGATGATCCAGCTGGAGAAGGAATGGAATACCACGCTTTACATCCGTTCCAGGACGGGCGTGAAGCTGACAGAGGCCGGAGAACATGCGTATCAGCTAATACAGAGGATTCTGGAGGATATTGACGGGCTGAACCGGTATTTTCATGTGGAAGAGTGTTTTCGCGGTAATGACAGGCGGCAGCCGGTCTTTATCCGCAGCTGTGCCGTAATGGAACCATTTGCGTCAGGTACTGTCAGCCTTCTGGCGGAAGA